>JAPOXY010000117.1 GCA_026706845.1 Gemmatimonadota bacterium | reverse complement strand
ACCCGTTGGCTTGAAAGATTACTACGAAAATTTCCTGCGCGTACAATTTGACCGGCGCTATATCGTTGCCATAAGCCTCGTCGAGTTTGGTGAGGACATGGTCAATATCCACATCGCCGATGACAACGATGAGTCTTTTTTGCTCGCGCAGGAAATTTTCGTAGTAATCTTTCAAGCCAACGGGTTCGAGTTGTCGAATAAATGTCTCTGCGCCAATGCCGTTAAAATTTTTCTTTCCATAGATCAAACCATAAAAATAATTCGAAGATCGGCGCGTTGCTCGCGCCAGTCTTTGGCTTCTTTCTGTCAGTACGATCTTTTTTTCTTTTTCGACGACTTCTTCATCGATTATTGTATCGTAATATATGTTGCGGTCTATCTCGACAGCGAGGTCAAATTTGTCCTTTGGAAATCTCAGTGTAAAGCGCGTGAAATGATAATATGTTGCGGCGTGTCTTTGCCCGCCATTGTCGGCGATAATCTGGTTGAGTTCGCCCGGTTCATAGCTTCCCCTGTCTATCATAATATGCTCTAAAAAGTGGAGCCGTCCTTGTTCGCCTTCGGCTTCATCTGCAGAACCCGCGCAGTAGAAGGTCTGGTATTCAAAGGACGGGGTGGTGCGATCGACGACGATGACGGCGTCGAGCCTGGGGTTGATGGTGTAGTGCTGTGCGACGAGTGTTTCAGATAATGTCGCTGTGCCGATAAGTTCGTAGGCCGTGCAGGTACAGGGCAAGAGGCATGCAAGAATCGCGATGTGCGCGTAGTGCTTCATATCTATCTCACGGTAAAGTTAGGCGCGACCAGTCCGGTCGCGCCTGCTTGTGCTATGTGTTAGAGTTTTTCGATTTCTATGTTGCGGAACCAGATCTGGTTGCCGTGGTCTTGAAGGCCGATGTACCCGGCTTCGGTCATTTCGCGGAATGCGCGGTTGAATTTGTTGCGCGTGCTGTCGGGGTTCTGGTTCGGCGTGGTCCAGCGGTTGAGGTCCATGTCGGTGATTTGTTCGCCGTTTAAGGTGACGCGGATGATGTTGTCCATGGTGTAGAGGATCATGTGATTCCATTCGCCCGCGGGTTTGCAGGTGTTGTGCGTGGGGGCTTGTAAATCATAGACTGCGCCGCAGCATTTGGTGGTTGCGGGTTCATGACCGTGCGTGTCCAGTATTTGGATTTCAATGCCGGTTTGCACGGGGTTGTCCAGATCGGTCCAGCGGAAGAAGACGCCGCTGTTGGTTCTGGGGGGATGTTTGAATTCGAGCGAGAGTTCAAAGTTTTTGAACTGGTCTTCTGTGTAATACAGGTATTTCCCCTGTTCTGCGGTGCAGAAGAGACAGCCGTGATCTACGATCCAGCCGTCGGGATTGCCGGTGGCTGCCCAGCCGTTGAGGGTTTTGCCGTCGAAAAGTTGCATGTAGCCTCCTTGTTAATGTGTGATTGCGACGGGTTCTGTGAGATGTTCGCCGCGCATGGCGCGCGAGCGGTTGTAATAGGTCCACAGGTCTTCGAGTTCAAATTCCGCTTCGATGTCTTCTACGGATATGTTTTCCATGAGGGATTCGAGTACGAATGTGGCTTCGGGGCGCATGATGTGGATGCGGACCCCGGCGCCATAGGTGCTGTGTATGTCGCCGAGTTTGTTCTGGTTGAAGTCGAGGTGATACGCTTTTGTGTCTGCGTTGATTTCGGCAAATGCAAAGGGCGGGAGTTTGCCCTGTTCCACGAGGGGCTCACTATAGCCTTGCCACGCGAGGCGATGGCCGCACATGTCGGTGATGGAGCTTTCCTGGGATTGGCTGACGACGAGGAAGACGCCGTAGTCGCGCGCCCAGGCAGCGTGTCGCATGCCGCCGTTGAACATGCTGGGGAAGAAGACCATGCGCGCACCCGAGCGGGCGAGCATCATGGCAACTTCGGGGAATTTGAGGTCAAAGCAGATGCACATGCCCACGCGTCCACAGTCTGTGGCATAAGAGTTGGCCTGTGTGCCGGGCAGGGTGCCGCGTTCCATTTCGGTGACTGTGGGTTGCACTTTGTGGTAGCGGCCCATGACGTTTCCATCTCGGCCGATGAGGACGGCGGCGTTGAAGGTCTGGTCTTCCCACCGCTCTTGCATGCCGACGATGACATAGGTGCCAATTTCCGCGGCTGCTTTGCCAATGGCTTCGGTTGTGGGACCGGGTATGGGTTCGCCCATCCAGGCGTCGCTGTCCTGGGGACAGCCGAGTTCTCGGGCGACTTCGGTGAAGCATACAAAGTCGGGACAATAAGGGGCCGTTTCTTCGAGGCGGCGCACCATGTGTTCTACGTTTTGTTCTACGTTTTTGTACCCACCTCTGGGAAATGAGACGCTGAGGAGTCGTACGGTTTTCACGGTTTTCTCCTTTCTCAAGTGTAACTATCGCTCGCCGTAATAGGTGATCAGACACCGATCCATGACCCAGGATGCACGGGCACCGGTTTCGCCAGTGGATACGCATTGGCCCTCGCCGCGCAATTCGTTGACGATGGTTTGTATCAGGGGCTGTTGGACGTGTGGGGGATTGGGCGCGGCGATGTGTTCTTCTGCACCGTTGCGTTTGAGGATGATGTCGGTGTCTGCGAAGACGGGGGTTTGGATTTCGCCTTCGGATCCCGTGAATGTGATGCGGTTGTCGGCGTGGTCGGCGTGGAAGTTCCAGATGCCTGTTCCTGCGACGCCGCTTTCAAATTCAAATGCAGCGGTTGTTACGTCTTCGGCTTCGTACTTTCCGCCGGTGTTGAGCGCGTAGCCGCTGGCGCGGGTGATGGGGCTGACGAGGAAGTCGAGGATGTCGATGCCGTGTGATGCGAGGTCGAGGAATCTGCCTGCGCCAGCGATGGATGGGTCGAACCGCCAGTTGTTGGGGTTTGTGTCGAGTTTGCTGTATTGGACGATGTGTACAGATGTGAGGGTTCCTATCGCGCCTTCGCGGAGGAGTTCGCGGACTTTCAGGAAGCGCGGGAGTCCTCGGCGGTAATAGGCGACGAAGAGGGGGAGGTTTTTGGCTTTGAAGGCTTCGACCATTTGTACGCATTCGCGGTGGTTCATGGCCATGGGTTTTTCGACGTAACAGGGTTTGCCCGCTTCGGCGACGCGAAGGGCGTAGTCGCAGTGCGAGGAGGGCGGGGTGGCGATGTACACGGCGCTGACGTCGGGGTGGTGGATGACTTCGTCGGCGTTGTTGGTGGATTGGGATATGCCGTGGCGTTTGGCAAAGTCCGCGGCTTTTTCACCGTCCCGGCGCATGACGATGACGAGTTCCGAGTGGTCCGCTTTGTAAAATCCCGGGCCACTTTTGACTTCGCACACGTCACCACAACCGATGATGCCCCATTTTACTGTTTGCATGGGAGAGTCCTTTCGATAACAATCAGCCCCTTGCTTCTTCTCGCAAGCTCAGAAGTTCACGCGGAGACAGGCATCACGCGTTCTGGCAGAATTGGCTTGACAGGCAAGGGCTGATTTTCTTAACTATTTATTTTATAGACAGCGATTATGAGCGTCACATTGACTCACACGGATTAAAAAGGAAATGTTATGGCGATAGTTCACATTGATCTGACAGATCGCGAAAATGATTGTCTTATGACAATTGCACGCGAGACTGGCAAGAGCCGGGATGAATTACTGCGCGATGCTATTAATATTATGATTTCGCAATTTCAGCAGTCAGACCGACGCGCCTTGCTTCAGAGTGCCCGCGGAATGTGGAAAGATCGCACAGATCTACCTTCTGCTGAGGAGCTTCGACGCGAATGGGACAGATTTTGAGATATGGCTATCCGACTTTTATTGGATACAGATGTTGTGATTGATTATTTGCGTGATCAAGCAGATGCAGTAGAATATCTCGAAAATCGCCCAGAAGAATTGTTGATTTCTTCTATTGCGGTAGCCGAACTCTATTCTGGTGTTCGCGACGAATCAGAGCGTGAAGCATTAGAAACTTTCTTGAAAGCCTTTGAGATCGTGCCAGTTGATCGAGAGATAGCAATTAAAGGCGGTACATATCGTCGGGATTATATGAAGAGCCATAATACAGGTCTGGCAGATGCTTTGATTGCGGCTACGGCGGATGTCCATCAGGCAGAACTGGTGACGTTGAACCGAAGACACTTCCCCATGTTAAAGGAGATCATTACACCTTATCAGAAGACATAGATCATTGTGAAAATATAGATTAAACTATGAATCCGCAATCGGTGTACAACTGCGACCGCAGTTCATTCAGAAGATTGCGGGTTCTTTTTTGCAAAATTCTGTAATTTTGACGGGAGAGAGCCACCTACGAGCAAATAGATTCCCAGGACCAGATAGATTATAGCGGCGATTCCTTCTGACCAGGTATGCAGGAGTACAACAGTACTATGCTGGGGTGCAAGTATAGATTTTTGATACGATGCAACAAGTTTAATTCCCTCATTGATCACTTTGGGCACACCTGTGAACACCATATAGATCCCGATGAGCCGAACGCCCACGTTGTAAAGTACCTGGGACCAGTCATTGTCGGGTGAAATTGCAATATCCCGTTCAACAGGATCCAATTTTTGCGCGATTGCGTCGGCATATTTTATAAATACATAGGCGAAGATGAGATAGAGAAATGGCAGAGCGAAATATCCATAAATATCGCGTGCCCCCACACCATCCTCAATCATTATAATACCCTGAGGTATGAATCTAAGTATAGTCACCACCTCTACCAGAAATATCAATCCGAGTATTTTACAGGCGACTTTAATGAGGGCGTGTGAGTGGACCATGGTTATCGTCTCTCAATCTATGTTTTCATGCGGGCGGGCATGGGGACCCGCCCCTACAACATATACAACAATTGGTCTCCTACTTCTTCCTTCCTACTTCTTCCTTCAATCCGGTGTTGGCGCGTCTTCGCGCAGCAAGCCCTCAGATTTTAGTTCGGCCCAGAGGTCTGAAGGTATGGGATGCTGATAGTTTTTGATGTTTGCATGGATGTATTCGGGTTTGAGGGCGCCGGGGATAATGGCGGCGACGCTGGGGTGTGCGAGTGGGAATTGGATGGCTGCTGCCGGGAGCGGTACGTTGTGTGCATTGCATATTGTTTCTATTTTTCGCGTTTTTTCAAGGATTTCTGAGGTTGCGGTGTCGTACGCGTATAATGCGCCTTTCACTGGTCCTGTGGCGAGGATGCCGGAGGCAAATACGGAGCCGATGACGATGTCGGCGCCGTGTTCAGCGCATTTTGGAAATTCTTCGTCTAAGGGGTCCTGGTCGAGGAGGGTATAGGGCATGGCGACGATGAAGAAGTCGATATCGATCATGTCCAGGAATCGGGGAATGAGTCCCAGCATGTTGAGTCCCACGCCAATGCCTTTGATTTGTCCGCTTGAGCGTAGTTCGTCCAGGGCGCGCCAGCCGCTTGTGTAGATTTGGGCAAGGGTGGCGGTTACCATGTCTTCGGAGGTGTGAAAGAAGTAATCGGGGTCGTGTATGAGGAGGAGTTCTACGGCGTGTAAGCTCAGTCGCTGGAGGCTGTCTTCATAAGACCGCATGATGCCGTCGTAGCTGTAGTCAAAGGCGTATTCAAAGGGCAAGCCGCCGATCCACATGTCTTTGTCAAATGTTTTGATGTCACGCGTGGCTTTTAATACGCGTCCGACTTTGGTGGAGATGGCAAATTCTTCTCTGTTCTGTTGTCGCAGAAAATGGCCGAGGCGATGCTCGCTTTTGCCATAGCCGTAAAAGGGGGCTGTGTCGAAGTACCGGATGCCCGCATCCCATGCGGCTTGCAATGTGTCTTGCGCCTGTGTTTCGCTTACGAGTTCGAATAGATCACCTATGGGCGCGCCGCCCATGCCCATTTCGGTTACTTCGAGGCCTGTTTGGCCAACGGTTCGCGTTTTGATTGTGTTCATGAGGTATTTCTCCTGATCTTATACTGTAGGTAGTGGCGCGTCGTCGCCTGTTTCATGTTGCCAGAGGCGGATTTTTGCCGCCATTTTGCGTATGCGATCTCTGTGTTCAGGTTCGTCGAACAGGTTTGTGAGTTCATGGGGATCGCTGTTCAGGTCGAATAATTCGCATTGGTCGCCCGCGCACAGGTTGAGTTTCCAGCGGTCGGCTGTTACGATTGCGCGCCAGGGGAGGGTGGCGATTAAGTTGATCTGCGGTGAGCCGAGGTTGCGATCTCCCAGTCCGTTCCACTGAATGAAGACTTCGTTATCGTCGAGTGTTTCTCTGCCTTCGAGGACGGGTACGCGGCTGGTTCCCTGCAGGTGTTCGGGCACGGGTTGTCCCATGAGGTCTAATAAGGTGGGGACGAGATCGATATGGCCGATGTTGCCGGGGATCATTCGGTGTTCGCGCCCGAGATGGGGGATCCGCATCATGAGGGGGACTTTGGCAGAGGGTTCGTAGAATGCGCGTTTTTCCCGCATGCCCTGGTCTCCTGCCATTTCGCCGTGGTCAGAGCTGAATACGACTATGGTGTTGTCGGCGTGGCCGAATTTTTCAAGGGCGTCCATCAGTCTGCCGAGGGCGCGATCTACGAGTGTGACGGTGCCGTAGTATTCGGCGCGGAATTTGCGCAATTTTGCTTCTGCGGCGCGTTGTTCTTCGGGGGTTGCATTGGGTTGTATATTGCGTTCTGCTCTCAGTCTGTTAAATAGCGATGCGCCCTTGGGATAGCGCGTGAATGCGGGACCTACGGGCATTTTGTTGGGGTCGTGTACATGTTTCATCGGTCCGGAGACGGGTGGGTGTGGCTCGGGGCAGTGGACCTGTAGCATGAAGGGTTTGTCGCGTTTTGCCATCAGAAAGCGGGCGGCTTCGTCGCATAGAAAGGAGACCATGGATAGGTGTTCGGGCAAGTCTGCGCGCAGTTGTCCGGAGAATACGCGGTGTCCGGCTTCTGTTGTTTTGTCTGGTTCGATTCCGTTTTTTACGAGGAACTGGTGATACGGTGTGTCCGGGTGGTCGATGACCCAGGGTAGTTCAAAGACGGGTAGCCATTCGTCAAATCCGTGTTGTCGCGTTGTTTCTTTGCCCAGGTGCCATTTGCCGTAGTAGGCTTTATGGTAGGTGTCTGATGTCATTTCTGCGATGGATTTGATTGCGGGGTCGAGCAGGATGTTGTTTTTGACCATTCTGGCGGAATGTGGATACAGTCCGGTTACCAGAGTGGCGCGAGATGGCGTGCAGACGGGTTGCGCGCAATAGGGGTTTTCGAAGACATAGCTCTCGTTGGCGAGGGCGTTCATGTTCGGCGTCTGGATCCAGTCGTTGCCATAGCACGCCATGGTGTCGGAGCGCTGTTGATCGGTGATGAAGAGCAAAATATTGGGTTGCCGTTGCATGTGAGCCTTTCTATCTTGAAGCTGAAGGGAGGCAGGAACAATCAAGGGGAAATATCTGTCAAATTGGGTGAAAAACAAGTTGAAAATCACATTGCTAAGGAGGAGATTCTATGGTTGGTCGAATTGTTCGCATGGTTTGTGTTCTGGCACTTGTTCCACTATGTGTTGATGCAGATAATTGGCCGCAGTGGCGGGGTCCGCAGCAAGATGGGGTGAGTACGGCTAAGAATTTGCCCGCGTCATGGAGTTTGACAGAGAATATTGTCTGGAAGGCCGAGTTGCCTTCGTGGAGCGGGAGTACGCCCGTTATCTGGGGTGATCGCATTTTTTTGGCGTCGCCGTCGCCTGCACAGAGGCCAGAGGAGCAGGAACCGGGGGGACCGGAGATTTATATTTTGTGTTTGTCGAGGACTGACGGGAGTGAACTCTGGCGGTATAAGTTGGATGAGGGCAATGTGCTGCGGCGCAAGCACAATAAGACGTCGCCGTCGCCTGTTACGGATGGGGCGCATGTGTGGGTGATTACGGGCAATGGGGTTGTGACGTGTCTGGATATGGATGGAAAGGCGGTCTGGTCGCGCGATCTCCAAGAGGATTACGGCAGATTTGGTCTGCTTTTCGGGTATGCGTCTTCGCCGATTCTGTACGATGGGAAGCTCATTCTTCAGGTGCTTCACGGGATGCGTACAGATGATCCTTCGTATGTTGTCGCGTTGGACGCCAGTAGTGGGAAAGAGGTCTGGCGCAAGGAGCGCCCGACAGATGCTATTCGGGAGTCGCCCGATTCGTACACGACGCCCACGCTGTTGAAGCGCGATGACAAGACTCAGATTGTTATTACGGGTGGGGATTGTGTGACGGGGCACGATCCGGATACGGGGCGTGAGGTCTGGCGGGCAAATGGGTTGAATCCCGGGCGGAGGGGCAATTATCGGATTGTGGCGTCTCCCGTGGTGGTTGGGGATATGATTTATGCGCCGACCCGGCAGCGACCCTTGCTGGCGCTGGCGGCTGGTGGCACGGGCGATGTTTCCTACAATGTGGTGTGGACGTGGGAGGGGGCTGCTGCGCCGGATGTGCCGACGCCGACGAGTGATGGGAAGTATTTTTATATGGTTGATGATCGCGGGCGGGCGATGTGTCTGGACGCAAAGACCGGTGCTGTGGTGTGGGGTCCTGAGCGGACGACGCAGGGTATTGTGAGCGCGTCACCCCATCTGGCTGATGGCAAGTTGTTTTTGCTGAATGAATATGCCGTGACGACTGTTCTGGCCGCTGGTCCCAAATATGAGGTTTTGGGTACGAATGAACTGGATGGCACATACACGCTGTCATCGCCCGTGTCATCCGGGTCACAGCTTTTTATTCGGACGGCGACGCATTTGTATTGTATTGGGTATAGTGGGGAGTAAACGGAGTCTGTCGAAAAAGAGAACGCCCCAGCATCCGTTTTGCCGGGGCGTTTTTTGCGCCGGGTATGTCCAATGTCCAATTATTCACAAATTGAATTGGAAAGTTTTATGACCGCCGCGCTCGTGGAAGGCAGAAAAGCGCTTCCCGAGTGTTTGCCCAATCCACCGGTGGGTTGTGTGCTGGTACGAGAAGGAAAAATTATTGCCCGGGGGCATACCAATCCGCCGGGACAATTTCACGCAGAGGCGATGGCACTGGCGCAAATAGAGGGTTCATTGGAAGATGTTACGGCATTTGTCACTCTGGAGCCGTGCTCTTTTTACGGGCGCACGCCTTCGTGTGCGCAGGCACTTGTTCAGAGAAAAATCCGGGATGTTTTTGTCGCACTCATCGATCCGCATCCCAAAAATCGTGGACGGGGTATTCAAATTCTCAAAGACGCGGATATTCCCGTGCAGGTCGGTCTGTTAGAGGAAGAGGCTGAGAAAGACCTGGGTCATTATCTTTTCAAAAGTTAATCATTCCCACAGGAGACACTATGAACAACTGGATGGATATTTACGAAGAACGAAACTACGGTAGCATGCCCTATCGCCTGCTCAGGCCCATTGATATCGCAGACCATTCCGATAAAGCGTATCCTCTCATCTTCAGCTTGCACGGTGCGGGAGGTAAAGGTACGGATAATATCAAAAACCTGCGTCACTGGAACGAATCGCCACTGGCAGATGAAACACATCGCCGCAAATATCCCTGTTTTGTGCTTGCTCCTCAAACGCCTATGCGCTGGCTGGTGCCCAATTCCATGCCCGAGATCACACAGGAATATATCGATTCGCTGCCCGATATCTGGCAGGTGCGCGTTAAGCGGTTGCTGGATCGGGGTGACGATCTCACAGCAGGTGATTTGGGCAGAGCCTTTGATCTGCTGGACGCGATATGCGATGCGTTTCCAATTGATCAGGATCGCATCTATGTGCTGGGGCATTCAATGGGTGGTTTTGGTACATGGAACGCTATCTGCGCACAACCCGATCGTTTCGCCGCCGCGATTCCCTCTGCTGGGGGGTGCGAACCGTGGAATGACGTCAGCCGCATTGTAGAGGTTCCCATCTGGACATTTCACGGCGATGCCGATGCAGTCGTGCCAGTTGACTTAACCCAGGATGCTTTTCGTCAGTTAGACGCGCTGAATGCCAATACCAAATATACGGAATTAAAAGACGTGGGACACAATGCGAGTGCCTACGGTTTTGCGTACACTGGCGATGACCCACAACGCGGATTTATCACGCATTTTGCCAGCGATCAGTGCGACAAAACCGAGAATGTATGGGACTGGCTATTTGCACAAAAGCGCGGGTAATCTTAGATCACTGTTCCCGATGGAATGACGGCGTCTTTGGTGATAACGACGATGCCGTCGCGGATGGCGTAGGCGTCGCGTTCTGCTTCGCGGATGTTTTTTGCGTTTAGGATGGTGACGTTTTTCCCTATGCGCGCGTTTTTGTCGATGATTGCGCTGTCGATTACGCATCCCGGACCGATGCCTACGTTTGGGATGCCTTTTTGTTTGTTGCGTTTTTTGTCTTCGGGTGTTTCGTAAAAGTCGGCGCCCATCATGACGGTGTTGGTGAGTTTGACGCGGGGACCAACGATGCTGCGGATGCCGATGACGGCGTGTTCTATTTCTGCGTCTTGTATGTCGGAGCCGTCGCCGATTTTGCATTGTTTGAGGTGGCATCCATCCAGTTTGGTCGCGGCGAGGTAGCGCGGGTGGGTGTAGATGGGGGCGCCGGGTTGATAAAAGGTGAAGAGGGGCGCCGGGGTTGTGAGCGCGAGGTTGGCTTCGTAGAAGGCGCGGATGGTGCCGATGTCTTCCCAGTATCCTTCGAATCGGTGGGCATAGACGTTGTGGCTGTGGATGGCGGCGGGGATGATGTGTTTGCCAAAGTCGTCGCCGCTGCTTTCCGCGAGGAGTGTTCTCAGTTTGTCTTTTTCAAAGACGTAGATGCCCATGGAGGCCATGTACGCTTCGTCGGGGTTGCTGCCGGGTGCGGGATCGAGTTTGAGGTCGTCCAGTTCGGCGTTGGTTTGTGGCTTTTCCACGAAGTCGGTGATGCGTCCGGAGTCATCTACTTTGAGGATGCCGAGGTCGGGCGCGATTTCTCGTGTGACAGGTTTGACTGCGATGGTGAGGTCTGCGCCTTTTTCGCGGTGTTCGGCGATGAAGTCCCGGTAGTTCATGCGGTAAAGGTGGTCGCCAGAGAGGATGAGATATTGATCTATCTGGTAGGACATGAAGTGGCGGAGTTGCTGGCGAACCGCGTCGGCTGTGCCCTGATACCAGTCGAGGCGGTCTTCGGTTTGTTCGGCGGCGAGGATTTCGACAAAGCCGTTTGAAAAGGCGTCGAAGCGATAGGTTTGGGCGATGTGGCGGTTGAGAGAGGCGGAGTTGAATTGGGTGAGTGCGTAGATGCGTGTGAGGCCCGAGTGCAGGCAGTTGCTGATGGGTATGTCGATGAGGCGATATTTGCCGCCGATAGGGACGGCGGGTTTGGAGCGGTATTTGGTCAGGGGATAGAGGCGCGATCCTGCTCCGCCGCCTAAGATGATGCCGATAACGGATTCCACGCAAAACCTCCTTGTGTTGTGAGGGGGTGTAATATAATATAAATATAGGAATGCAGGTCAAATTGGTCGATAGGTTCAGCAAAAGGAGAAATGACTATGGATCTCGAACTCGGTATTGCCGGATGGGTGCTCAGTGGTGAAATTTTGCGGGAGGAGTCGCTGACTTTGTTAGAGTTTCCCGGGGTGTGTGCCGCGCATGGCGTGGAGACGGTGGAGTTGTGTTCGCGGTTTTTTGCGTCTCAGGATGCGAGGTATTTGAATGAGCTTCGGAATCGGTTGGCGGACAATGGACTTTCGGTGCGCAATATCGCAGTGGATATGGGCAATATTGCAGGTGCTGATGAGGCTGTGCGGCGCACGGATCTGGAGGCGTTGAAGCAGTGGTTTTACACGGCGTCGGCTGTGGGGTCAGAGGCGATACGGATTAATACGGGGCACGCGGATGACGATGGGGCGATGGGTCGGGTGATTGAGGGGTATCGGGAGCTGGTGGCTGTGGGCGAGCAGGCGGGGATGAAGCTGCTGGTGGAGAATCACGGGGGTGTGTCTTCTTCTTCTGAGAATTTGCAGCGGATTCTGGATGGGGTGGATTCCGATTGGTTTGGCACCTGTCCAGATACGGCAAATTTTCCCGATGGCGATTGGGAGACGGGGATGCGCGTGCTGGCACCGCGTGCGTTTTCGTGCCATGTGAAGGTGTTTAATTACAGCGATGACGGGGTGCAGGCGTGGGAGCGAGATGGCAAAGCTATGGGGTATGATTTGAAGACGTGTTTGGAAATTCTGAATGCGGCAGATTATGCCGGTCCGCTGTGTGTGGAGAAGGGCGCGTCGGATACGACAGAGGCGAGCATCCGCGATACGCTGAGTTATTTGAAGGATCTGCAGACGACGGTGTGAGGCCAGTTTTACACCTTGAACGATAAAACGCGTCCATTGAGAAATGGGCGCGTTTTGTTTTACAGACTTTAACAGAGTCTTACAATTTTCGTACAGAACATGGGGAACGGGAAAGTCAATGTGCGAATCTAATAAATGTCAGAAGGGAGATTTTTTAAACTGTCCTCGGGAGGGGAAAAGGAGAGACCATGAAGAGGATTGTGCAGTTGTTTTTGTGCGTTGTATGTCTTGCCATCAGTACACAGGCGTATGGTCAGGGTGCGGTGCGGGGTACGGTGCGCGATGCTTCCAATGGCGAGACTCTGCCGAATGCCAATGTTGTGATTGACAGTTTGCGCATTGGTGTGGCGACGGATAAGGCCGGTTATTTTGTGATTGGGAATCTGTCGCCGGGGTCGCACAGGGTTTCGGCGAGTTATATCGGCTATGCGAGCCGGTCTGTTCAGGTCGTGGTTATACAGGGTGAGACGGCGCGGATTGTGATTGAATTGGAGCCTGCGGAATTGATGGGCGAGGAGATCGAAGCCATAGGCGAGCGCGTGGCGCCGACTGAGGTGACGCCTGTGAGTGCGTTTGGCACGCGGGTGACGGAGTTGGCGCGCATTCCAACGGTGGGGCAGCCCGATTTGATGCGCGGGATTCAATTGCTTCCGGGCGTGCAGGCTGCGAGTGAAAATTCCGCGGGTTTGTATGTGCGCGGGGGCACGCCGGGGCAAAATTTGATTCTGCTTGATGATGTGGTGGTCTATAATCCGAATCATTTGTTTGGGTTTTTTAGCACGTTTAATCCCGATGCATTGAAGGATGTCACACTGATTAAGGGGACGTTTCCCGCGCGGTATGGCGACCGTCTGTCGAGTGTGCTGGATATTACAAATTTGGATGGCAACAGGAAGTCGTTTGATGCGCGGGCGTCCATAGATTTGATCAGTGCGGGGTTGACGGTTGGCGGGCCAGTGGGTGATCGCGGTTCGTGGATGTTTTCGGGGCGGCGCACGTATCAAGAGGTTTTAAATTCGCCTCTGTTTGATCATATCGTGGATGAGATGTTCAGTACGCGCATTGGCACCATTGGCACGGCTCCAGGTGCTGGTGGCGGGCCGGGGGGATTGAGGGGTGGTGGCTTTGGCGGACGGCAAGGTGGTGGTCGCTTTGGGCAGGCGCGATTCAATTTTCAGCAGCAGACGAGCGATTTTGGGCAGGATTACGGGTTCTACGATACGAATTTCAAGCTCAATCTGGATGTGTCTGACAATGACCGGGTTTCGGTGAGTGGATACATGGGCAATGATGCGCTGAATCTGTCGCTGCCGTCTTTTCGAGAGCAAACACGCGATCAGCTCATGGATTGGGGCAATCGGATTGCGCGGTTTAAGTGGTTGCATCTATACACGGATAATTTGATCGGCAATGTGCAGGTTTCGGCGAGTCGATATCTGTCCAATTTTGATGTTGCGACCAATCAAAACGAGGCTGCCAATAGTGGGCAGACCGAGGAAGGTGGAGGTAGGCGGCGCGGTTTTGGATTGAATCGCAATAATGAGTTGAACGATTTGACGGCAAAGTTGACGTTTGATCTCTATTCGGGACCTTTTCACACGACCCGCGTGGGTGCCCAGTTTACATCGTATGACGCTTTTTACAAGCAGGGCGTGGGAGATTCGACCCGGTCAGAGATTAATACGTCGTCTTTTTATCAGACGGGTTTTCTCGAGCATACGATGCGTTGGGGACGTCTGGAGTTGACGCCTGGGGTGCGCGTGAGTCATTTCCAGAGTGGCAATTATACCCGATGGTCTCCGCGCGTGGCGGGTTTGTTTCAATTGGATGATAGGATCGCGTTTAAGGGCGGTTGGGGCATTTATCACCAGTTTGTCAATTTGATTTCGATTGAGGCCAATACTTATACGACGGATATGTGGCTGCCGGTGGATGAGACTCTGACGCCGGGGAAAGCTGTTCACAATGCGTTTGGCCTTATGTTGACGCCGGGTGAAAGCTGGCAGGTGGATCTGGAGTTTTATCACAAGGAGATGGACGATCTGGTGGCGTTTCAGTCCCAGGTTCGTCTGAGCGATTCGACGCCGCTGTCTGATTTGTTCGCCACTGGTTCGGGAAGATCTTATGGTGGTGAGTTTTTGCTTCGGAAGACTGAGGGGCGTTTGAAGGGTTGGGTTGGATATACGTTGAGTAAGACCGAGCATACTTTTGCCGCTTTGAACCAGGGCAATCCGTTTCCGCCAAAGTACGACCGGCGACACGATGTTTCTGTTGTGACGGATTATTATCTGGGCAGGGGCTGGAATTTGAATGCCAATTGGGTTTATGGCACGGGGCAGGCATATACGCTTCCCGAGGCACGCTATGAGGTGCAGCAGCCAACGGGACAGTCTATTCCCTATGTGCATGTGTCGGAAAAGAATGCCTATCGGTTGCCAGCCTATCACCGTATGGATCTGGGTATTACGCACGATTTCAGGTGGGGTGGCGTTGGGGGGCAGATAGTGTTCAGTGTGTTCAATGTCTATAATCGACGCAATGTGTGGTATCGCTCGTTTGATGCGACTGAGCCGGAGATTCAGGTGCAGGATGTGCTTCTGCAGCCGATTTTGCCGAGTATTGGTTTTCGTTTTAATATGTGAGAGAGGAACCTGGGATGAAAAAGATACAATGGATATTTTGTTTTGTTCTCGGTCTTGGTGCTGGGGGTTGTAGCACGGCACCGACTGAGTCGTTGGGGGAGTTTCGAGAGACGGTTTATGTCGAGGGTTATTTGCGGGCGGGAAGTCCTGTGTCCGATTTGTTTGTGGGTACAACGATGCCGCTTTCCAGTGTGTATGATCGGGAGGCGAGTGCGCTGTCCGATGCCCTGGTGATGATTGAGGTGGATGGGGTGTCTTACGAGTTATCACCTGTGGTGGATAGACCGGGTTATTACGAACAGCCGGATTTGATTATTGAGTCGGGCAAGACCCATCATCTGTCTGTTACGACGGGATTGGGTACAGCGACCGCGCAGACGACTGTGCCGGTTGCACCCCAAGTTTCAGGTGCATCTACGTTGCTGATTGGCGGCGATGCGTATCGGGTTACATGGGAGGGGGAGACAAAGGGGGGGTATGTTACGACGCGCAAGTCTGTGGCGTTGTTGGAGCAAATTCCGCTGGCGACTCAGTTTGGAAGATTTGGCGGGGGTTTTGGCGGGGCAGTGGATACTACAGGGCTGGGCGCACTGCGGGATAGTATTGCCCGGGCAGATCAATGGCGTTTTTTGCAGGGGCGCTCGTTGACCTTAAATTCAAGACAGTTTTCGTATTATGGTCTGTACTCGCTTGCGGTCTATGCGCTGGATGAGAATTACGGCGATTATTTGATTTCGAGCGCGCAAGATGAAGTGGCGTTGGATGAGCCGCAGTTTCATGTGAAGGGGGGTATTGGATTGTTCGCTTCTATGGCCGCGGATTCTGTGGTTTTTCGGGTGGAGTGATCCTGTGTTCTTTACACAAAAGCCGCTCATTTGAGCGGCTTTTTTTGTTCCTGATGGGTGTTTAAGCCGTATCTTCAGTCGGGTCGGGTGTTTGGTTTGTATTGTTCTCAGCAAGGGCTGTCAGTCCACCAATGGCCCCCAGGTTCATCGATTCCAGGGCAGAACTCGGTACGATTACCAGAGACCCTTTTTCTTTGAGTCCTTCAAAGAGCATGTTCATACCGCGCAGTTGAAGGGCGACGGGGTTATTGTGATAGTTTTCGCTGGCCTGAGAGAATTTTTCTGAGATTTCGGTTTCGGCTGTGCCCAGGATGATCCGGGCCTGGCGCTCTCTTTCTGCCTGGGCTTGCTTGCTCATGGCATCTGCAAGGTCGGGTGGTATAACGATGTCTTTGATGCCGACACTTTGACAGGTAATGCCCCAGGAACTGGTCGTTTCGTCGAGGGCATGTTGCAGGGCTTCGGCGATCTTTTCTCGATTTTGCAGGAGATCTGCCAATTCGTGTTTGCCGATGATGTCGCGCAGGCCAGTCCGGGAGACGAGTGAAACGGCGTATTCATATTCCTGCACTTCGAGGGCGGCTTTTTCAGCATCCCAAACGGTCCAATAGACGACGGCATCGACATTGACCGGTACAGTGTCTTTTGTCAGGGTAGAGTCGGCTCTAATGTCAGTAACCCGGACTCGCTGGTCGATATATTTATCGACCCGGTCGATGATGGGAATGATGAGAAACCAACCCGGACCTTTTAATCCAATAAATTTTCCCATACGCAAGACCACGGCTTTTTCCCACTGGTCAGAGATTTTCAATGTGGCGGCAATGAATAGCGTAGCAGCCAGTCCGATCAGGGCTATGGTTAAAGATATCAGGTCCAGATAGAGCAGGATTGCGTTTGCCAGTGTGAGAATGAGGAAAATGAAGATCGAGACGAGATTGACATGCTTGTTCAGAGGAATTTTATCGTTCATGGTCTGCTCCTTGTCGTTGTTTTAGTTCTTTGATCAAGTCTGCAAGGTTGAATCCGTAGGCCGCGGCAATGCTCTGGAATTCATTGCATATACCGGCTAATTTTTTTTCTTTTTCGTTGTCGGGAATCTCTACTTTTACTGGCGCAATAAATGTTCCTGAACCCTGCTGGGTTTCCAGAATGTTTTTAATTTCCAGTTCCCGATAGGCTTTGCTGATGGTGTTGAGATTGACCTTGAGTTCTACGGCCAACGCGCGAACGGTGGGCAATTGGTCTCCTACATTCAATTTGCCAGCAGCAATGCCATAACGAATCTGGTCAATGATCTGGCGATAGAAAGGGATACCACTTTTAGGGTCTAATTCAAAATTCATCGACTATACCTCATTTCTGGAATTGATTTTTTATCCAGCGATCAGTTTTTCGATTATTGCCTTTACCTGAGGTAAGAACCTGGTCTCGACATAACCCATTTCTTCGTATTGAATTTTGCCTTCCTTATTTATTATGAGTGTCGTTGGAGTATGCCGAATATCACTCCTGCCTGCTATGTTTACTTCCTCTGTGTCGTAAAGCATTGGAAAGGAGATATTCGTCTGTTCTGCAATTTTTTGGATCGTAGATAAATAATCTTTGAAGATTCCCCTTCTGAACATGTCGTGGATGGCGATTACTTTGACGGGCGCATCGCTATATTCGCTATGGATTTTTTCTAACATCGATAGCTCTGGTATGCACGGTCCGCACCAGGAACCCCAGAAGTTCACAACGACGACCTGGCCCTTCAAATCGGCAAAGTTAATGGTTTCGCCTTTGATGGTTTGCAATGAAAAATCTGGAAAATCTCTGCCGATAATTGAGCGTGTATCTGCCTTGTTTTTTGGTGGAAGCCTCTGTTCGAGGTGCATCGCAAATGCGCGATACCCTTCGTCCGTGCCATGCCGAAGGGTGTAAACGCGCTGAAGCATATTCCAGAGGTCGGTATCATAGGGATTTTTGACAAGTGCATCGGAATATAATTGCAGCGCGCCATCGTAATCGCGTTTGAGCGTTTTTACCATTCCCAGGTCTTTTAAGACACCACCATCCCAATTATTTTTTACAAGTGTGTGATGCTCAGGAAGTTCCCCGAAGATGGATAGTGCTTGTTGAAATGCTATCTCTGCCTCATTGAGTTGCTCTGCGGCGAGATAAGAATGACCCAAAACGCGATGGTAGTCGCAAAGGGCATGGTTGCGGTGCGGTAGGGGTATATCATCGGCAGAAGCGATTGCTTTCTTTGCGTATTTCAGTGCGGTAGATGGGTATAATTTCACATCGCCATACGAGGACGGTACTTCCTGACCGTTCATGATCCTGGCGATAACTTTATAAACACTGGAACGGGGGACCCACTTTACCGCGCTGTCTATCTGGGTATGTACGCGCACACTATCCACTACTTTCAGGAGTGGTCCGCAAGAGTAGAGAAATGCCGCACCGCGATTTTCATAACCTGTGTTTTCGAGCAATGTTTCCCAGTGTTGTACGGCAGTTACAGGGTCAAATCTCATGCTTCCTATAGCCTGATTCCATACTTGCTGAAGTTGTTTGCCTGAAGCTATTTGTCTGTCGGGAGTATGATGGGTGAAGCGTCTGGACCTGCGCCTTTTTCTGTCATGGTTTAAAACAACGGAGATGGTATAGACTTCTTGAGGCCAATGTTTCTTGTTGAGTTTGACTGTGTATTCCCCTGGCATGCGAGACTCATATACGGGGATGGCAATTACGCTGCCAACAGTGCCCGATATGCTCAGGTTCACAAAAGAAGATTCGGGAACAGTGTAAGATATCGCGATGATGGAGTCTGTTGGAGAGGCTAAAACTTTCAAAGTGGGTCTGGATGGCTTTATCGTTTCTTGAGCAAGGACCCGGGTGTTTTGGGCAGGTATGAAGACAATGGTGATACATGAGATCAACAGATAGAAGCGTTTCATGTTTGTCTCCTTTGTGTAAACGACTGGTAGTTTTTACACATTATATTATTGTCATAGTAAAATATGACAATATGACAAGTGATTGTCAAGGGGATTTTCTATTTTGAAGTATTTCGGGTAGGGTGATCCAGCGTCAGGCGTCTGTTTCCGGTGGCGTTTTTTCACGCGCCATGCGGATGCCTTTTTGTTCGTCAACGGTGCGCAACAGGAGACCGCCTATGATGAAGAACAGGCCCACGGTTGCCATGCCGTAGCGCTGGGATCCAGAGGCTTGTGTGATGACGCCCATGAGGAGGGGGCCGAGAAATGCCGTGGCTTTTCCCGAGAAAGCGTAGAAGCCGTAAAATTCGGTTTCTTTGTTTTTGGGGACAAAACGCCCCATGAGGGACCGGCTGGCCGATTGGTTGGGACCGGCAAATAGGCCGACGAGGAGGCCCGCGATCCAGAACCAGATTTTTTCCTGGGGTACGACGGCGATGATCGCCGCGATGACGAATCCGACGAGGGTGATCTGGATGGTGAGTTTGCCGCCCAGGCGGTCGTCCAGGTACCCAAAACACCATGCGCCGATGCCAGCTGCGATGTTGACGATGATGCCGAAGAAGAGGACTTCTTCAAATGTGAATCCAAATGTGCCTGCCGCATAAATGCCGCCGAAGGCAAAGACGGTGATCAGGCCGTCGTTATAGACGAGGCGCGCGAGCAGTAGTTTGAAGATTTCCCGGTAGCGCTGGAGTTCGCGGAAGGTTTGCAGGATGCGTCGGTAGGATGCAGCCAAACTGAGTTTGTCGCCGGTTTGTCGCGCAGGTGTTTGGGGTAAATAGAAGAGGGCTGGGAGGCTGAAGATGGCAAACCAGATCGCAACGCCGATGTTTGTCGCCCGGATGTGTTCATGGGTTTCTTTGGTGAGGCCAAACCACGGGGTTTCTGCGGATACAAAGCCGACCATGAGGACGGCCATTGAGAGCAGGCCTCCGAAATATCCCACGCCCCAGGCTTGTCCCGATATGCGACCGATGCGTTCGGGGGGGGCAATGTCTGGCAAGAAGGCGTTGTAAAATACGATGCCCATTTCAAAGCAGATACAGGCGATGATGTAGAGGGTTAATGCATAGGTAGCTTGCCCTTTTTGCGAGAAATAGAGCAGTGCGGTGAAGATGACAGCGAGAAATGTGAAGAATATTAAAAAGCGTCTGCGATATCCGCCCTGGTCAGAGAGCGCGCCGAGGGGTGGGGATAGCAGTGCGACGACGAGCATGATGATGCCGACGCCGCGAGACCATAAGGCCGTGCCTATGATTTCATTTTCAGCGATGACTTTGGTAAAGAACGCCGCGTAGATAAATGTGGTGACGTTGTTGGCAAAGGATGAGTTTGCAAAGTCATACATCATCCACGAGATGATGGTTTTTCGGTTTTTTGAGTTTGGCATGGGTAGATATACTATACCTTAAATATGGGTATTGTGCCGCTATTATTATACAAAAACCAATCGTCAACGCAATGTCGGTAAATGTCCTGAAAGTTCCGCAAGCCCGCATGAAAACGACGACGTATAACAGCTTCTGGAACATCGTGTCCGCCCTGGCTTACGCGCGTGATGGCTTCTTCGGGCGTTGCAAGAGATAGAAATATGAGCTTTACCGTGTAACCATCAGCGCGCCATTGACGGATCCTTCTCACATGAATTTTTTAATTTCTCCGCTTTTCAGGCGTGCAAAATACGAATCCATTTCATGCTTGACGATGGGTGCCAGGAAATACAGCCCCAAAATATTCGGCACACAAATCAAAAACACCAGCGCATCGGAAATATCCAGCAGGGGCCCCAATTGCACCATGCATCCCAAAACAACACAGAGACAAAAAATGATTTTGTACGCGTTTTGCCTGTGTGCGCTTTCACCAAACAAATAGGTCCAACCTTTTAATCCATAATAGGACCAGGAAATCATCGTGGAAAAGGCGAATAGCACAGCGGCAAAAGCCAGCGGAATGGGAAACCACGAAAATTGTCGCTCAAAGGCCACAGACGTCATGGCCACGCCCGTTGCGCCGCCAGCAAAATCGGGTGCGATAACCTGCGTTGTGGCAATGACCAGAGCGGTGATCGTGCAGATGACGATGGTATCAATAAAAGGCTCCAACAACGACACAATCCCTTCTGTGATGGGCTCGTTTGTCTTGACCGACGAGTGGGCGATAGCGGCCGATCCAATGCCGGCTTCATTAGAGAACACTGCGCGTTGGAAGCCGATAATCATCGTTCCCAACACGCCGCCAGCGACACCTTCGCCGGTGAATGCGCCCCCAAAGATGTTGCCGATGGCGACGGGCAGTGCCGATGCGTTGAGCAGAATCGTGATAAGAGAAAAAAAGCAGTAAAGGACCGCCATAGAAGGGACGACTTTTTCTGTAACCTTGGCGATAGATTTAATCCCTCCGACAATCACGGCAAAGACCACTGCGCCCAAAATAATACCGACCAGCCAGCCCAGTCCGTCCAGCATTCCGC
>JAPOXY010000116.1 GCA_026706845.1 Gemmatimonadota bacterium | reverse complement strand
GTCTTTGTTCGCTCCCGGTTGTCTGCCCTGTAGAACATCATCAATTGAACGGGGTAGGGTGAGTCCATGTGTATTAGGAAACTCGCGATCGAGTTTTTTCTGCGTTTCTCTGCACCATTGGTGGTCAGTTTCTCTTAACGGTCCCTCAATGAAGGAATATAAATCAAGATCGGAAACGCCTTGAATGGCTTCATTTCTGTGAACACTGCCCCATACGTAGATTGAAATTAGTCTCTCTGCAAAGTGCGCATGATACTCCAATACATGGCGCTGAATAAGCTGCACAAAATATTGGTCGTCAAATAGATGTAAATTTCTGTATTTATCCGAGGTGTTCGATTTCATAAAGTAGCTGCCTTTAGATAGGATGGATGAAACAAATTTAGATTACAAATATGTGTAAATCAAGTTTTCAATAGGGATGAGGGAACGCCAGATCAGAGATATATATCTAATAATTCAGAACCGCAGATTATAAACGATCCATCGGATAAACAAAAATGATCAGACACATACACAAATTGCCTGCTTCTATTGACCGGAGGGATTTTATTCACCTGGCCGGTCTTGGCGCAATGGGCGCGCTTATCCTGGGGCTGGATGTTCCGGTTGGCGCACAAAAACAACCCAATTTTATTTTTATGGTTTCTGACGATCAGGGGTGGGACGGCCTTTCGGTTCAGATGCACGATGCGATTGCCGGTTCAAAGAGCGACTTTTATCAGACGCCCAATCTCGAGAAGCTCGCACAGCAGGGCATGCGTTTTTCGGCAGCGTATTCGCCTTCGCCCGTCTGTTCGCCAACGCGATGTAGCCTTCAAACGGGCAAGAGTCCGGCGCAGAACCACTGGACAAAGGCATCTCCTATCCTGACCGCCAGAGATGGCCGCAAACTCATCCCACCAATGCATGGCAGAGATCTTTCCAGTGATGAGATAACCATTGCTGAGATATTGAAACAGGCCGGTTATACCACAGCACATTATGGCAAATGGCATCTCGGTGGTGGCGGACCAGGACGTCACGGGTATGACGTACACGATGGAAATACGGGTAACAGGGATGCAGCCCGTCATGTCGATCCCAATCCTGTAGATATCTTCGGCATGTCCCGGCGTGCGAATGCGTTTATGGAAGAGAATACAAAAGCTGACAAGCCGTTTTTTATTCAGTTGTCTTATTATGCGCTGCATTATCCCCGAAATGCGCTGGCAAGTACGCGGCAAGCATACTTAAATCGACCGAGGGGGCGCGTCCATCGAAATGTCAATCGCGCGGCGATTACTGAAGACCTGGATACGGGTGTGGGTATGATTATGGATCAAGTTGAGAAACTCGGCATAGGTGGTCACACGTATCTGATTTACATGTCTGATAATGGTGCTGTGGGAGGTGGTTTGGGTGTGTTGCGCGGGCAGAAGGGGTCTTTGTGGGAGGGAGGCATTCGCGTGCCATTGATTATCCAGGGACCAGGTATAGAGCCAAATACGTTTTGTCACGAACGCGTGGTCGGCGTTGATTTGTTTCCCACGCTTTGCGAACTGGGCGGTGTGAGCCATCCGCTGCCATCAGGTATTGAGGGTGGTAGCATCACATCGTTATTATCTGGTGGTACGGGCGCGGTGGAGAGACCCCGTGAGGAGCTTGTGTTTCATTTTCCGCACTATCAAAGCGGGGATGGACCACATTCTGCTATTGTACAAGGCGATTACAAGTTGCTCAAATTTTACGAGACTGATGAAGTGCGGTTATACGATTTGGCCAATGATATTGGGGAACAAAATGATTTGTCCAAAGATATGGGAGAAGAGGCGATGCGCCTGCGCGAACGGCTCGAACAGTATCTGGAATCTGTTGATGCTCAGATGCCCGTACCGAATCCCAATTATGGACCAGGCAAATCAAGTGATTTTAATGGCGATGGACAAATTGATTTTGTGGATTTTCTTGAATTTGCCAGAGCTTATGGGTCGGAGGAGGCTCGGTTTGATCTGGACAATAGCGGGCGTGTGGATTTTGCTGATTTTTTGAAGTTTGTACAGGATTTTGGAAGTGTAGGAAGTTGAAAAATAAATATCTGTTTATACAGGAGATTATTTCATGAAAATTGTCGGATTTGCGATTGTCGCGTGTTTGTTGTGCGCTTCGAAACCGAATGCGTGTAGTGCGGATTTGGATAAGGATGGCAAGGTTGGGTTTTCCGACTTTCTGGTGTTGGCTGCCCAATTTGGTCAAACGTGTCCACCCGAAATGCCAGATACTCTAAGTGCGTTATCCGTAGAGGCTGGCTATGGTCGGATTGTTCTTCCGGGTACACAGGTGGATCTCAACGCCACGCTTACCAATGGTTCGGGTGCCCGTGTTGTGTGGCGGCAAGTGCAAGGGACGCCAGCGGCAATGAGTTCAACAAACGCGCTCCAGACGACGATTAGCGTTCCTGTCAATGTCAGCAGTGCTGAGACATTGCTGTTTGAAGTGCGTGTCGAGATGAATTCGGGTCAACAAGCATCGGATACGGTTTGGATTGAGGTGTACGTACCTGAACATAATCCCGCCGACCTGACGCTTGTGGCAGATTTTTCGCCGAAAGTTGGCTGGGAGTGCAACCAGGACCCCGTAGAGGTTCCGGAGGTTCAGACCCGCGTTCTGGAAAATACCATCGAGTACACGACCAATGGTATTCCCGCCCATGCGACGGGAATATTTCCCAATCGGGGCAATCCGAACATGATTTGGTCGGTGCCGCAAACCTGGCGCATTCCCCGCTATCCCGAAAAGACGGATACACCCACCGAAATGGCTGTATTTGGCATCACGCTCGAGGGCATCAAACTCGAACGCGACACTGCCGAGAGTTATCGCAACCAGCGGCAGTGGAATTACGAGGCACTGACTCCGGGTATGGCGCGTCGATTGAGCGGCAATGCGCGATTCGAATGGCTGGGTACAGATTGCAATAACGCGCATGTTCAGCCAACGGGTATTTACCACTATCACGGCGTGCCGCATAGCTTGATAAATGAAATCACAGGTGGGATGGAGAGCGAGGAGATAGTATTGGTAGGCTATGCTGCCGACGGTTTTCCGGTCTATGTCGCCAGCGGGCCCAATGCCCCTGAGGGTAGTTGGGAATTGCGCTCGGGTACGCGAGCAAGTGGACCCGGGGGAGAATACGATGGCACGTTTCGAGAAGATTGGCAATTTGTTGAGGGATCGGGTGACCTCGACCAGTGCAATGGGCGATTTGGGATTACGCCCGAGTTTCCGGAAGGAATATACCATTACTATCTTACCGATGACTACCCGTACATGCCCCGCTGTGTATGGGGGACGCCAGATCCTTCGTTCAGGCAACGTCGAGCCGGGCGACCTCCCGGCGGCCCGGGTTTTAGAAGGCGTCCACCGCGCCGTTACTGATCTGGTATTCATAGATTAAAAATATTCGTGCGGAGGGGACAGACATCATGTTCTTAAAATTATTGAAATCAAAATGGGCTTTGGGTGCGGTCCTCGCTTTATTTTGTATTTTTAGTCCAATCACTTTGAAAGCGTCACTGACCGATTTTGATGGCGATGGCAAAGTTGATTTTTCCGATTTTCTACTTTTTGTAGCTGTATTTGGGCAATCGGCTGCTGGGCAAAATGCGATTTTCGATCTGGACGCAAGTGGAACAGTCGATTTTGGGGATTTTTTAATTTTTGCCAGTGCATTTGGACAAACCATTTCTGATCCTATTCGCGGTGTCAGCACTCAGGGTTTTGCAACGCAAACAATTTCCAATCTGCTCGATTGTCCCGGCGGTCGCATAAGTCGTGTGGGGACCATTACATCTGACGATGGCAATGTGTGGATTATGCCTGCCGAGACGCAATATACAACCGCAAGACATGCAACGGATATGTATAACCAATGCACAGGTGTTTTCACTTCCAATAGCGGTGTTCTCAATTTGTCGGCTGTGCCAGTTGTAGAGATTGATCGAGATGGTGAGACGATTACGGGATATATCTTTGCTGACAATTACTTTGAATTGTATGTCAACGGTACCTTGATTGCTGTTGATGCAGTTCCGTTCACCCCGTTTAATTCGAGCATGGTTCGGTTTAAGGTTAAGCGGCCATTTATGATTGCAATGAAGTTGGTTGATTGGGAAGAGAATCTGGGACTTGGCACAGAAGCTAATCGCAATTTTTTACATCATCCGGGAGATGGTGGTTTGGTCGCGAGTTTTCACGATGCCAATGGAAATACGGTTGCAATTACAAATGATCAATGGAAAGCGCAGACTTTCTATATTGCACCCATTAGAGATTTGAGCTGTATTGTCGAGAAGGAAACCGAGCATTTGTCCGGCGACTGTGACACGCGTGGTACAAATGATGGTAGTCAATTTTACGCAATGCACTATCCCGTCCCATCTAACTGGTACGATAGCGACTTTGATGATTCGACCTGGCCACAAGCCTATACTTATACAAATGCGACAGTTGGCGTGAACAATAAACCCGCATATACGAATTTTACGGATCTATTTGATAATCCTGAGTACGATGCACAATTTATATGGTCGTCGAATCTCATTTTGGACAATGAAGTGATTGTGAGATATACCGTAAAGTAGTGTTATGGAGGAATTGGACCAATGAAGCGTAGAGAGTTTCTCGGTGTCGTCGGTGCTGGTGTCTGTGGGGTGGCGGTGGCCAATGCGTTTGGTCAAATTACTTCTAAGCGTTCCAAACAACCCAATTTTATTTTTATGGTTTCTGACGATCAGGGTTGGGACGGTCTCTCGGTGCAGATGCACGATGCAGTTGCTGGCTCAAAGAGCGACTTTTATCGGACGCCTAATCTCGAGAAATTGGCACAACAGGGCATGCGTTTTTCGGCTGCTTATTCGCCTGCACCCGTCTGTGCGCCAACGCGATGCAGCCTTCAAACGGGCAAG
>JAPOXY010000115.1 GCA_026706845.1 Gemmatimonadota bacterium | reverse complement strand
ATCAGGGTTATTTGAGCCTTCGTATGTGGGGGGCGCAGGCCATTTTATTTTACGACAATGGGCGAGTTACACAGGGTCAGGCTATGGATAAGTTTTTGCCCGTGCCCGTTGATGTGCCCCGGTTCTGGGTCGAAAAAGACGATGCTTTGCGGTTGCTCGAATTGGCCCAAACGCAATCTCCCGAAGTGCGTTTAACGTCGAAGATGGACTGGGAAGAGGTGCCGACCTGGAATATTTTTGCAACCGTTCCCGGATCCGAAGACTATATCACTGAGCGCGAAGAGCGCAAGTGGAAAGATCAGCAGATTGTGCTGAGTGCTTTTTACGATGCTATTTCCGTTGTGCCCGCCCTCGCGCCGGGTGCTGAAAATGCGTCGGGGTTGGCTGCGCTTTTACACACTGCCCGCGTTTTGAAACAGAATCCGCCCAAATATTCGGTGACCTTTTTGGCAACTGGTTCTCATTTTCAAGGCCTGGCTGGTATCAATGATTTTGTGTATCGCCATTCGCGCGAAAGCGATCATTTCCGCGATAAGATTCCCGATAGTTTATCGGTTGCTGGCGCTTATCTCGATGGCGAACTGATTCCTCGCGACAGCGAAGATTTTGAAGAACTCATTCCCGGCAGCTATAAAATTGATTTTCGGTTATTTATCGGGTTGGACCTGTCGAGTGAATCCGATCAGTTGGCGAGCTTTTCACACGGCACCTTTAATAACCCAAATTGGCAGACAGATAATTATCTGAATAATCTGCTGGCACCTTATGCGGACAAATTCGATAAATATATGGCCAAAGTCTTTCCGGGCGAAGAAGTGCGCCATGTCGATGCGATTGCACCGCCAAAACGCACCTGGAAGAATTTTATGCCCATTCGCCTGGGATTCGACAGCGAGGCCGTCACATTTGTTGGCAAAGAAGGCATTACACTGGCGACGCCATCAACCGTGCGGCGGTTTGTCGATACGCCTGTCGATCGCGTTGAGCACGTCAATATGGGCAATTTGACGCGCCAGGTCCAAACGACGATCGCTGCCATGATGAAAGCGGGCGAAGATCCCGAGTTTTTCAGGGTGTCCAAACTCAAATTGCAAGATCGCGGACACAGTTTGAAAGGGCGCGTATTGTGGTTTGATCGCAATGTCGATTTTGCATTGCCTCGCGTGCCTGTCCCAGGAGGGGTTGCCACGTATCGACAGCCGGGCAATGTCCATAGCTGTGCGGGAGTGCGGACGCTGATTATAGACAAGACAACAGAAGGTCCCATTTACGATGTCAAATTGGCGAAAAATAGAACAGATGTAGATCTAAAATTGTATGGCGACCCGGACAAAGTTAAACAAACGGGAGAGTTTTTCTTCAATATTATGCGAAATCGGTTCACCAACCGCATTTTGGCTTATGATATTGATGAGGAAGGAACTATTACGTCGGCACCCGACATGGGGTCTGAGGGCGATAAAAAATTCCCACTGACGCAGCGATATGGTTGGTGGGAAAATGAAATGATGACAGTTCTGTTTAAGAGTCGCTCCGTCAGTGTTTTTGAAATTATAGATTCGAGCTATTTGTCCGCGCTCGATTTTATGACGGTGCTCAACGAAAATGACACACAACCTATAGAATTTGGCTATACGTATTTGCCGGGACAAAGCACCAAAGAGGGCGATGTGACGCGCGCTGCAGTGACGTTTGCGCGTGTGGATGAACACACGGGAGAAGCCGAGCGGTTGAAAGTTTTGATGAGCACGGGATTATTTGGTGTTAAGTATTTGCTTATCAATGCGCCCCAGAAGTTTTTGGACAATCCGGTTGATAAACGCGAGGTCAATCCCGATCTTCTGGAAGAGGCCCGAGGTGAAGGGTATGAACCCGGCGTCATTTTCAGACCTTCGTATCAGGCCGCCAAAGATATGTGGGTGATCGACGATGTGCGGATGAAACAGTTGGCGCAATTTGGTATTGAAAACAATCGGCTCACCCTGTTGCACAACAGCGCGCGCGAGGCCCTGATCGAAGCGCGCCAGCACCTTGAAAATCTGGATTACGAAGGGTTTATGAACGCATCCCGGCGGGCATGGGGGCTGGAGGCGCGGGGTTATCCCGAAGTGATGGCGACGGCCAATGATACTGTTCGGGGTATTATTTTTTATTTTATTTTATTGCTGCCGTTTTCATTTTTCTGCGAGCGTTTGTTGATTGGTGCGTCGAGTATTACCGCGAGGTTGAGTTGGTTTGCCGCATTTTTTATATTTTTCTTTATTGTTCTGCGCTTTGTCCATCCGGCTTTTCAGTTGAGCAATTCCCCCTATATTATTTTTCTCGCATTTGTGATTATGGCTCTCGGAGGCGTGGCCATGGTCATTGTGGTGTCTAAGTTTGGCGATGAAGTTCGCAAAATGAAGCAGGCTTCTGCCGGGACTTATGAAGCCGATGTCGGGCGCATTAGCGCGACATCGGCCGCGATTGTGCTGGGCATTTCAAATTTGAGAAAGCGCCCCATGCGCACGGGGTTGACGGCGATTACGCTGACCTTATTGACTTTTACGACATTGTCTTTTACCTCGGTACAGACTTCGTTGAAGTTCTACAAATTGCCCCGCGATAACGAGCCGTCGTATCAGGGGGCACTCGTGCGCGACCGATCCTGGCGCGGGATGCAGGAGTCCGTGCTCAATTATCTCAATAGTGCCTTTGAAGGCCGCGCCGATATTGTGCCGCGATCGTGGTATTTGTCACAGGTGCGTGGCGAGCGCGCTTATGTGAATTTTTCTCGCATGACAGAGGCCACCGCCGATATGGGGCCAAAGGAGATTTACGTCGATTTCGATGTGGGCATTACCACGGGGAAAGACAGTTTTGTCAATGCGCTGTTGGGTCTTACACCTGACGAACCCAAAATTACCGGAGTTGATCGCTATTTGATGAGCGGGCGGTGGTTTAAGCCCGGAGAAGAGTTCGTTTGTCTGTTGCCAAATGATCTGGCCGAGCTTGTCGGTATTTTCCCCGAAGATGCCGGTACAGCCAAAATTGAAATGCAGGGGCAGATTTTTACGGTGATTGGCATTCTCGATTCTGAAATGTTTAACAAGTTCAAAGATCTGGACGATGAAAAACTGACCCCTGTTGATACGGTTAAAGAAAAAGACGATTTGGCGGATGCACAGGATCAGGACCCGCGAGTTGTCGCGGCTGCGCCTATTGAGACCTTTACCCACCTGGAATCGACCAATGTGCTCGTCGTGCCCTATGAGTATATTCGGGATATCGGGGGCGTGTTGGCTTCGGTGGCGATTGCGAATTTCAGGGATGAGAGCGGGCAGCCCAAGTTGAATTTTGTCCCCGATATTGAAGAGTTTATGGCACGCGTGTCTTTGACGATGTTTGTGGGCAAGGATGATGGTGTAACCGTCTATAGTTCGATTGGTTCAACGTCGCTTTCTGGATTGGGCAATTTGTTTATTCCGATCTTGATTGCGGCGCTTATTGTGCTCAATACTATGATGGGTGCTGTGTATGAGCGTTTTCGAGAGATCAGTATTTATTCTTCGGTGGGATTGGCTCCCAATCATATTGCGGCACTTTTCCTCGCGGAGGCTGGCGTATTTGCCACACTCGGTGCGGTTATGGGATATTTGATTGGACAAGTGCTTGTGCTCATACTTTACAATGAAGGATTGTTGGGTGGCCTGGAATTGAATTATTCGTCGCTGTCCGCAATTTCCGCCACGTTGATTGTGATGGCAACGGTATTTCTTTCGGCGCTTTATCCAGCCAAAAAAGCCGCTGATATGGCCGTGCCCGATGTGACCCGCAAATGGGAATTTCCCGATCCGGATGGCGATCGGTGGGTATTTGATTTTCCCTTTACAGTGGGCGGTGCCGAGGTATTGGGCATGTACTCTTATTTGACCCGGGTTTTTGAATCTTATGGCGAGGGGTCGGTGGGTGATTTTGTAGCAGATCACGTGAAGTTCTGGTCTGAGGATCACGAGGGAGAACCGCAATACAATATTGACCTGACGGCGTGGTTGGCGCCTTATGACCTGGGAATTAGCCAGGAAGTGCAGTTGAAAGCCATTCCAACGGGTGAGCACAATATTTATAAAATTGAAGTGGTGATCAATCGCTTGAGTGGCGATGTGGCGTCCTGGAAACGGATCAATCGCGGATTTTTGAATGTGTTGAGAAAGCGATTCCTGGTCTGGCGCACAATTCCGGGCGACATGAAGTTCAATTATGCAGAAGACGGACGCCGGGTTTTGTCTGGCGAGGTCGCGGCAATAGCATAACGTGCAGATTTTGTGAATTTCCTTCTGGGAGGCAATTTTGGCAACCGATGAACCAAGAGATACAGAAGAAACAAAAGAGGATCTGACAGAATACGAACAGATTATGCCAGAGGACGCGCCTTTTGAAGATGGCTTTGGCTGGAAGACGATATGGGCGACGGCGTTCGTTGGGATTGTCATGTTGCCGGGGGCGATTTATCTGGGCCTGGTGACCGGACAGAGCATGGCTGGCGCGTCTGAGTGGGTGACGATTATTCTCTTTTTAGAGATTGCCAAGCGCTCTTTTGTGCGGCTCAGGACACAGGAAATTTTGATTATCTATTGGGTCGCCGCAGGGCTGTTGGGCATTGGGGTAAAACTCGGTACGGGGGCACATCTATATGGCGGACCTTTTGGAGGGTTGATCTGGGATCAGTATTTGATTCAGTCACCCGCGGCAAAAGGTCTGGATAGTTATATCCCAAATTGGGTGACGCCGCCTCTGGATTCGCCGGTTTATGCCGAGCGTACGTTTGTGCATCCCGACTGGATTTTGCCAGTGTTGATTCTGTTTGTGGTCATGATTATCAATCAGACCGCACGGCTGTCCTTTGGGTATGTGATGTTTCGCATTACCAGCGATATCGAGCAATTGCCTTTTCCACTGGAACCCGTTCACGCGAGAGGTGTTACGGCACTGGCTGAAACATCGGCCAAAGCCGAAGGGTGGCGGTGGCGCGTGTTCAGTACGGGAACGTGTATTGGTCTGGTGTGGGGATTGCTCTATGTAGTTGTGCCCACGTTGTCGGGCATTTTTCTGACAGAGACCGTTCAGGTCTTGCCCATTCCATTTATCGATTTCACAGCCGAGGTAAAGACCATATTGCCCGCTGCCGTGTTTGGTATAGGAACGGATTTGGGGCATTTGTTGATCGGTTTTGTCCTGCCGTTTTACGTGGTAGTCGGGTCGTTTATCGGTGCTGTGCTCGCCAATCTGGTGATTAATCCAGTGCTTTATCTTCACACAGATGTTTTGAGCCGATGGGCACCGGGTATGACGGCGATACCCGCGAGTATTTCCAATCGTTTTGACTTCTGGTTGAGCTTTGGAATCGGCACTTCGTTTGTTATTGCGGCCACTGGTTTTTATATGGTGGGCAAAACACTGTTAGAACAGCGCAAGATTCAGAAGGAAACGGGGCATCACTCGGTGAAAATTAGTATGGAGGATTTGCCCGAGGGCCGGGGTGATATACCGATGAAGTGGCCTCTCGTGTTGTGGGTCATGGCTTCTTTTGCCGCCATTGGTTTGTGCCAGTGGCTCGTGCCGGAGTTTCAATGGTACTGGCTGGTTTTCTTTGCGTTTATTTATACGCCTGTTTCGTCTTATATCGGTGCCCGGATGATTGGTCTTACGGGCAGTCCTTATGGGGCAAGCATTCCCTATATTCGGGAAGCGGCCATTTTCCTGTCGGGGTATAAGGGGGTGGCGGTGTGGTTTGCGCCCATCCCACTGCACGACCACGGGCTGGCCGTGCGGCAGTTTAAGCAACTGGAATTGACCAAAACGAAGATCGGCAGTTATATCAAAATGGTCGTAATTACGACTTTTGTGATTTTCATCTGTAGCTTTATGTTCTATGAATTTATCTGGCGGTTGGGTCCCATTCCATCTGCGACATATCCCTATGTGCAGTTGTTCTGGCCTTTTGAAGCTACGATGCAAACCATGTGGCTCAAAGCAACTTTGCCACCAGAAGAAGTACAGGGTGCTGCTGGCCTGGAACTCCTGACAGATATTATCAAGGCAGAATATATAGGTGTTGGTTTCGTTACAGGGGGGCTTCTCTATCTGGTACTGGTCGCCGCCAAGGTCCCCGTGCTGGCATTTTTCGGTTTTGTGAATGGCCTGGCGCAATGGCCGCACTTTGTCATTTTGAATTTTGCCGGGGCCATGCTGGGGCGATACCATTTTGAAAAGCGGTTCGGCGAGTCCAAATGGAAGGCTTATGCACCCATTTTATTGGCGGGTTATTCCTGCGGTATGGGGCTTATTGGCATGACCTCAATTGCCGTAGCTTTGATATCCAAAGCCGTGTCTCAGGTGGTTTTCTAAGATAAAATGATGGATGGAACTTTTATCCGGGCATGTGTCGTCTAATTTGTTGCGATACATGCCCGGTTTTATAGGTATTTTATTAACTTTTTCAAAGGAGCGGATTATGCAGAGGTTTCGACTCTTAGGTTTTCTGGCAGTGGCGATGCTTATGGTCGCGTCCTGCGATGTGTGGGCACAGCCTCAAAGAGGCGGTCAAGGGCAGGGGCAGCGCGGTCAAGGGCAACGCGGCGGCGTTCAGGTGCAGCGTTTTTTGCCGGTTGAACAGGCGCTGACCTATCTGGCGTTTAATGAGAATGTAGCTCTGAGCGATGAGCAACTCGTCAAGGTGCGCGCATCACTTAAGGGGATTTACGCAAAAAGGCAGGAGTTGCAAAGAAGCCTGCGCGGAAGCAACGACCAGCAGGCGGCCATGCAGAAAGTGCGCGCACTGCGAATGGAAATGATGCAGGGCCTGACAGCCATTCTCAATGAGAACCAGACAAAGGTATTTCAAGAACAGATGCAGCGGATGGGTCAGCGCGGTCAGCGCGGGCAACGCGGCGGGCAAGGTGGCCGCGGTGGTGGTCGCGGTGGCGGTGGTGGCGGTGGCGGCGGTGGAGAATAAAACAGAGTTCCCTCTGCCTGTTCGGTGTTGAAGATGTCAAAACGCGGGTTTCTTTGAAGAAGCCCGCGTTTGTTTTTGGGGCACGCTTGTTT
>JAPOXY010000114.1 GCA_026706845.1 Gemmatimonadota bacterium | reverse complement strand
TCGATGGGGTCATGGTTTGCCCGGTGGCCGTAGGTCGTGAGGTGCTCCTGCTCGAATGCCTCCGCCAATGTCGTTAGTTCCCCGGGTCCAAGCGGAACGCCGGGTGCAGGCACGGTCAGCTCGGTGGTCTGGTTGACATAGCGCAAATCGGCAAGCCGCCGTACTCGAATCTGTTCGGGGCGATATCCTTCGGCAACGAGCGTCTCCACCGCCTGCGACTCGAGTTCGCTATAGAGCCGGTTCAAGTCTTCGGGCCTGACCTCTTCCAGTCTGCGACACCAGGTTCGGACGGATTCATGCTCGGGTTCGGACACAAGCAGCCCGAAGGCACTGAACAGGCCGGGATGCGGCGGAATAATCACCTCTCGCATGCCCAGGGCCTGTGCAAGGGTTGTGGCTACGAGGGGCCCGCACCCTCCAAACGCCAACAGGGCGGCCTCACGCGGATCTCTTCCGCGATACGTAGAAACGGACTTCACGGCCCGGATCATGGTCGCACAGGCCAGTGTAAAAGCCCCAAAGGCGGCTTTCATCAGACATTGTTGCATCGGTCTGGCCACTTTCTCCTCGAATATCCTCCTCGCTTGATCTGTCTCCAGTTTCATCTTCCCGCAAAGCAGAGCATCGGGACTGAGATAGCCGAGAAGGACGGCGGCGTCCGTGAAGGTCGGCTCATCGCCTCCAAGCCCGTAGCAGACGGGCCCGGGGTCAGCGCCGGCACTTTCCGGCCCGACCCGGAGCCGGCCGTGCCGGTCAACCGAAACAATACTCCCGCCGCCGGCTCCGATCTCCGCGATATCGATGACCGGCAGCTTGAGCGCATATCCTGCGCCTTTGACCAGGCGGCTGCTCAGGTTGATACCGGCACCGACTTCATATTCGGAAGTCCGGGCAACGGTTCCGTTCTCAACTATGGCGGTCTTGGCGGTTGTGCCGCCCATGTCCAGGGTAATCACGTTTGTGTAGCCTGCTTTGCCGGCCATCCAGGCTGCGGCCATCACCCCGGCCGCGGGTCCGGATTCAATCAGGTGGGCGGGCTTCTTCTGCGCCGAGTCGGCTGTCATAACTCCGCCCCCTGAATGCAGAACCTCCAGCGGCGCGCGAATGCCCATTGACTGGAGTTGTTCGCTCAGGGAATTCAGATATCGCTGCACGACCGGCCCGAGGTAGGCATTAATCACTGTTGTGCTCGTACGCTCATATTCGCGGATTTCAGGAAGGACCTCGCAGGAGGCGGTGACAAATACATCGGGAAGCGACTCCCGGGCCGCGGCGACCGCCCGGAGTTCGTGCTCCGGGTTGGCGTAGGAATGGAGCAGACAGATCGCCAGTGCTTCGATCTCCTGCTGCTGCACGGTGTTCAGGACATTTTCCAGGGACACCTGCTGGAGAGGTTCCCGCACCCCGCCGCGAGAGTCCATTCGTTCATCCAATTCGAATCGCAGGCGGCGTGGAACAAGAGGACTGGGCGGGCTGTAAAAAAGGTTGTAAAGCTCGGGGATCCGAATCCGTCGCATCTCGATAACGTCTCGGAATCCTTTTGTCGTGATCAGGGCCGTCCGGGCTCCCTTGCCTTCCAGGATCGCATTTGTGGCAACAGTCGTGGCATGTGCGATTCTCTCAATGGAAACCTCTGAAATCCGGCGATCTTCAATCAATTCGCGAAGCCCCTGAATGATACCCCGGGCGTAGTCCTCCGGCGTGGAAAGGACCTTCCGGACAGCGAGCGAACCGTCACTGCCCAAGACAGCAATGTCGGTAAATGTTCCGCCGATATCGATGCCGATATGAGATGATGGCGGTGATATCATTTTCAGCCTCCTGATTCGGGCTCAGCTATCTTGATAGATTTGCATTTCTTCAGGCGTTAGCATAAACTCGGACTGAACGTTCAGCCGGTCCTTCATCCTCGGGACCGTCTTCACCACCTGATGGACACGGGTGTCAGCAGCCCGGCGGCCTGGCGTTCCCGTCGGGCCGTCGCGGCTTTCTCTTTCAGGAAGAGCTCAGGCTGGTTCAAACCCAATAGGTTCGTCGCGCAACTCGTGACCTCTAACTCGATCTCGTTCGGCCCCGGCAGCACGAGATCGGTAAGGTCGAACGTGTAGGGGCGCCAGAGGCGCGGTGCGAGACGATGCCCGTTGACAATCAGTGCTGCCACTGCGGCGACCTCCTCTGCATGAGCCCAGACGCGGCCCCCCAGTGGCGGCAACTCGCATCGCCAGCGGTACCGGGCCGTGCCTGTGTAGTTTGGAAAGCCCGCCTCAGCCCATGACCCGGGGCCGAGACGCCCTCGTGTCTTGACCAGGCACCCGTCGTCCACGCAGAAATCGCCGCGGATCGCTGTGAGTGGCGGCGTGTGAGGCCCATCCCATCCGGGTGTGCGGCTCCGGAACGTGACCACATTCTCGCCCGGTACGACCAGAGCACGGATGTCTGCCCGCAGGTTGCGCCAATCCCAGATCCGCGCCCGCTCGAAGCCGGTGAGCGGATGTTCGTTGAGCTCGAGATGAAACGCTTCGGTCAGATCCTCGGTCGCGATCTCGACCGGCTCCGCACCTTCCTCGATTCGGAAGGTCCACTTGAGCTCATACTCGTCGCCGGGCTGAACCGCACATGTGGCGGGGAAGTGCAGTCCGTCAAGGTACTGCCACTCCTCGGCGTCGGACGTCCGGACCTGCCAGGCGGCGGCCAGTAAATTCGCCTCGAGGAGTGAGAACTCGGCCTCGCCCAACACCAGCTCCTGCGTCCAGCTCTGCTCCGGTCCCCGGCTGGCGCAGACCGGCCCGTCGGTCCGGGCTGCAATAAGCGTCTGGAACGGAGCCAGGTCAACGTTCGCGTCGATACTCCCGGCGTCCCCTGTTTCGGGATCGAGGACTGTGTTGACGTCAGCAGGCAAGGGCACGGACACGCGCTCCGTTCCCTGGTTGTAGAGGAACAGCAGCGGCTCGCCGTCGAACACCCGCCGACTTGCCCGCACGGAGGACGGCATCTCGGGCAGGGCCCGGAATTCGCGTGGAATGACGGCATCGAGGGCATTCCTCAGCGGGTCCCGGGCGTCGGGTGGCAGGTCGTTGCTCACGATCCAGGTCACGCGATCCCGGCCGAAGAGATGTGTGCCCGTCCCCTCCTGGAGTGCGGCGGCCGCTTCACGCCCCTCGTTGTCCGGCAGCGCCGAGAGATGATCGGTCACTCGTTTGAGGAGCGCGGGATCGCCTTCCGCCCAGCCGGGCACGCTGTTGACGAAGACCGTGCGTCCCCCGGCTTCCAGGAAACCTGCCAGCTTCTCTGCGATCTTCCGAGTCAGGCAAGTGACGTTTGGCAAGATCAGCAGTTCATACTCAGCCTCGGCGGTCAGAACGGTCCCACGGTCCACGTTCGCAGAAGCCAGGACGTCCTCGAAGAGGTAGTCGTAGTCGACCCCGAGTTCCAGGAGCAGGTTTGTCACAGCAAGGAAGGCTTGCTGCATCGCCTCGAAGGCGGGCGGTCCCGGGACTCCCCGGGCCAGGTCTTCCGCACTACCCGCCCACTCACAGAACGCTGTGGTGATCGGGTGCAGTACGGCGACCTTCCCGGTGGACCGTGACAGAGCCAGCGTTTGGCAGATACGCGCGACATAGTCGCCGAACGTCCGATAGAACGGCCAGAACGGATTCTGGTGGCCGTGTGAGGGTGGATACCCGCCCGGCAGCACCTTGCGCATGCCGGCGATTGAGTAGTAGGCGCCCATGTACTGCAGGAGGTTGACACCGCCCAAGGCGAGCTTGTCGAAGATGATTTTCATCTGCTCGGGCGTGAGTTCCCAGCCGCTGCCCGTGTAGGTTTCGCAGAGCAGTCGGTCGCGTCCGAGCTGGCGGATGGCGGACCCCCCGCTCTTAGCGGCGACCATGAAGTGGTCGGCTTCGTGGTTCAGTCGAGGGAAGATGGCGTCGATCCCGGGGATGTCGAGCCAGCGGAGGCACCGGTAGAAATCTCCGAAGAAGAGAATGTTGTGGCGGAAAAGCTCCTCCCCCGAAAGGTGTCCCGTGAGCGTTAGCCCATGCTCTCGGCACCACTCCGCGCACTGCCGGTAGTAAGCACTCTCCAGGCGGCCGGTCAGGTAGTGCCAGTAGTCGCTCCTGATTCTCCGGTAATCTCCCACGTTCGCCAGCAAGCTCGGGAGGTGCGCCGCGACGTCATAGCCATGGCGCTCAAGAAACGTTTCGCGCATGCCATGAGTCCAGGGGAGAGGGCGCTCGGACTCGCCGTAGGAGCCGGCCAGGCAGTACGACACCTCATCCGTAAAGAGGCCGGCAATCGTCTTGCCCAGCTCTCCGGGGAAACGGCTACGGTAGGCTTCATGAGTGAGCTCGATGAATGCCCGTACCGTCTCCGGGTCGGAAACATCGCCGTAGCCCTCTTGCCCCCAGCAGAAGGGCGACCACTGCGCAAAAGGGCACACCCCATTCTGTGGCGTCTCGTGGAAGACGGTCGCTTTGCCCGATTCGTCCACGCATTGCCATGCAGCGTGATCGTCCTGGGGTCCATGCTCCGATGCCTGTTCGTCGCTCGTCACCACGAGCATGCGACGATCAGGATTGTCGCGGATCAGGTACCCGCCTGCTGCACCGCTGGGCCAGTTGTATTCGTCATAGATCCAGAAGCGCATGCCGTGCTTCCTGGCCTCATCGACAGCCCAGCCGATGGCCTCGAACATTTCCTCGGACAGGTAATCGACCGGGAAACCGTACATGGGGTGGATGTAGAAATCGAGGATGCCTGCGTCCCTGAAGTCCCGTACCTGTCGGCGCACCTCGTCTTCCTCAAGCGGGGCGTTCCAGAACCACATGATGTGCGGACGGTAGTCGTCCCCAGGTGTGGCGAACTGCTTGATGAAGTCGTTGCTCAGGGGCATCTATCACCTCCTCTTTGTGCCCATCGATCTCCGCTCAGTCATTTTCGAATAATTCCGTCAGTATTGCCACCGTCGCTTCGACGATGCGCTCCAACGAGTCCGGCGCAAACTTGGCCCAGTAGGTGCAGTTGGCGTTGGTTTCGTGTCCCGGTCTTGCGCAGGCGTCGCGCGTGGGGAGGTAGCCGACGTATTGCGTGGACATGTGAGCGATGAAGGTGAGCTTCGCAGGCGACCTGGTCTTAATCTCCAATTGACCTTCCACGAACGGCTCGCCGGGCAGAGAAATGATAGCCATGTCGCCGATGCGGAAGACCTGGATTTCATACATGAATTGCGGCTCACGATTTCGGCAAAGCTCGATGCTTTTCGTCGATGCGGCATGAAACCATGTGGGATCTACTTCGCCGTTGTCTTGTAGTTTCAGCGTTGGGTGTTCGGCCAGAATGCGGTTGACCTGGTCTTGCCGATCGTTGGGAATATCGCGATACGCCAGAGGGATTTTTTTGAAACGCCAATCGATCGAATCAACGTCTGCAAAGCTCAGCGATTCGATGACGGCCTGTGTGGTGTCCGCCAATTCATTCCCCATGTGCACATGGTCAGGCGTGAAGTTGGGCGTAAAGGCGGGCCAGGGATTGACGTTGCCACAACATCCGTTGATGACCAGGGGCGGGCACATCAGACTGTTTTGGTCTTTGACTTTTGCGCTCCACGCGCCGGGCCAGTCGGCGCAGACGGTATTTTTTCCCCGAGCAAACACATTGACCGGATGACAGGTAAAGTGCAGCAGCATCGCGGCCACTTCACCCGCGGCCGATTGCGCGCACCACACACCCACCTGTGGGTCGGCAGGGCCTTCCATGTAAACGATGTCCGTCGGCCCCAGAGGTTTGGCGTCACTGGTGAAGGGCCATGGCATGCAGATATTGCCGCCGCGCATCACGCCACGTCGATTAAAGGCCAGGTCGTCGCGAACGGCATGCCCCATGGCGACCTGCACTGGCGTTAACGCATCGTTCGCTTCCTGGATCGCGCGGGTCGCGCCGGCGACAGCCTGCTTCGTATAAGCGGCTTCACTACCGGTGATGTGCTCCTGATCAGCTCTCAGGTCAAGCGGGAAATCCGGGTCGAGCATGAGGGCGCCGCAACTCGGCGCCGAGTGATTCTGCAACGAATGCACCATCACCGCGTGGGGTTCAAAGCCCAGCGCGACAGCGCTTTCTCGAATGGCCCGGGTGTAGGGCAAAGTAACCGCCAACGTGTCTAATGTGATGATACACAATTTCGCGTCTTTGGCCTGGGCGACCATCACTTTGGCGTAAAGTGGATCGAGGATTTTTTGAGCAGGGCGATGTTCTCCCATGCCGCTTCCGGCCAGGTGCGTGCCCAAAGGCGGTGTGATGTCGATGGCGGCTTGGCCTATTTGAAGCATAGCACAACATCCTTGATGGGGAATGACCAGGTTTTTGGCTGAATCAGTTCAATATACTCTTTGTCTATGGTGAGTAATACTGAAATCGAACTGGGTAAGGCAAGCGTTATTTGAATTATAACTTGCACCATCACCCCATCGGGGATAAATTGCGGACGAAAGTCGTTTAACCTATCCATATCGTCATAGGAATAAAAGTCAAGATCACTAATTATCTTTATGCACTGGCTCTTTTTTTCTATTATCCTCGACTTCGGTTTTGTCCAGCTATTCAAGCTGGGACAAAGACGCGGCTGTTACGCGCCAGTGGTTGTCGCCACCAACTACCTCGTCCTGGCTCTCGCAATTGCCATTTATCTTTTTGTTATTGATGCGTGGACGTTTCCCCGTCTTGCCCTTTATACGGGGTTGGGAACTGGTACGGTTTTTATCAGTTCGATGTTGCTGATGAATCACGCGCTTACCCTCGCGCCCATCGGTTCTGTTGTTACGGCTTTCCGAATGTCCATTGTCATGCCTATTGTATTGGGCATTTATCTCTGGGGCGAATCCATGGCCCCAACGCAGTTTGTGGGGTTGCTTCTCGCGCTCAGTGCTCTGGCACTTATGACTTCTCATCCGGGCAGAACCGCGCAAGTCAGAGGAATAAAAGCATTTGGTTTGCTTATCGCGGTTTGTTTCTGTCAGGGCATAAGCCATACGTGTTTGCGGTCTGTTCACTACAATGGTCTCGATCCCGTCTATCTGCATGTCTTGATGTTTATCGGAGCAACTGCTGGACTGATGGGTGGTGTTGTCATTGCTCTGAAAAAACACCGGCCACAAGGACCTGCGATCAAACTCGGCATTTTTATTGGCCTTTACAATGTTCTGGCGCTTTGCGTCATTATGACGGCATTAAGTAAGTTGCCGGGCACGCTTTTTTTTCCGACATTGGGATGTAGTGTTGTTGTGCTGGATAACCTCTTTGCCCATTTCTACTGGAAAGAACGCCTCGCCCGACCCGCTATTGCCGGTGTGGGGATCGCTGTTCTCGCCGTTCTTCTGGTTTTATAGATACGGAGAGAACTCACACAAAGGCACAAAGACACAAAAGGATAATAAGGAGCTTTTTATGAGCCGACCCAATATTGTTTTTGTATTCGCCGATGACTGGGGCTGGGGCGATTTGAGTTGTTATGGACATCCCCATGCCAGGACGCCAAATCTGGACCGCCTCGCCGCACAGGGTACTCTTTTTTCTCAGTTCTATGTTTGCTCTGGGGTTTGTTCCCCAAGCCGCGCGGCTGTTATGACCGGGCGTTTTCCGGCGCATTGGGGCATACACGGGCATTTTGCACAGCACGAACAAAACGCGGCGCGGGGTATGCCCAATTTTCTCGATCCCGATGCAGTGACGGTTACTGGTCTGTTGCAACAAAGTGGGTACGCCGTGGGGCACTTTGGCAAGTGGCATCTCGGTAGCGGTGCGGGCGCGCCCGCGCCTTATGATTACGGTATTGACGAGAGTAAAATTAATGTGGGCAATGGCCCGTTGCTCAATTTTACCGATTTGCAGACTGGCGAGGGCCGCAGTCGCTCTACAGAGGTGATTATTGATGAAACGATTGGTTTTATTGAGCGGAATAAAGACGAGCCTTTTTTTGTTCAGGCATGGCTCAACGATACCCACGCGATTCTCGATCCGACAGAAGAACAGATGGAGCCTTACAAGCAATTCACGGCGAATGGTCTGGAAGACAAACACAAGGGCGCGTTGCGGATTTACTATTCGGTTGTCACCAATGCAGACCGCCACATTGGCCGGCTGATGGATAAACTCGACGAATTGAATTTGAGCGATAATACCATCGTGATCTTTTCTGCGGACAATGGTCCCGAAGATATCCATATTCGCAATGCCACGCACAGCGGTGTCGGTTCTTCCGGTCCTTTTCGCGGTCGCAAGCGCAGTCTCTACGAAGGTGGTGTGCGTACGCCTTTTATTATTCGCTGGCCCAATGGCGTTTCTGCCGGGCGGATTGACAACGATACACCGCTTTGCGCGGTCGATCTTTTGCCCACTTTTTGCAATCTGGCTGGCGTTGATATCGATGGGCTGGTGCTCAATGGGGAAGATATGACCGATGCGCTGCGCGGTCGCAGCGTTATAAGAAAAAAACCGCTTATGTGGGAATGGCGGTTCAATATTGCCGGGCATTGTTTGCACAAAAGCCCCATGCTTTCTGTCCGCGAAGGCGATTGGAAATTGCTTTTGAATCCCGACCGCAGCCGCGTCGAACTTTTCAATATTCCGCGAGATCCGATGGAACTCAACAATCGCGCAGAATATATGCCAGAGCGCGTCGCGGAAATGGCTGATCGGGTGCTCGCCTGGCAAGATACCCTGCCCGAAGGTCCGATTGATGACAGTGCGGGGTCGAATGCGTATCCCTGGCCCGGCACGTTTTAGATATGGACGCACGTCAAACTGTACACGCCTATTTTGACGCGCTTACTGCGGGAGACGCCCGGCGGTTGATCGGCCTTATGTCCCGCGCGCCCTATTATGTCAAAATAGGTACAGATGAAGACGAATATATCCAGGGTGGTGAAAATATGCCCGAGTACTATCGTCACCATGTGGATAGTACTGAGGATTTCGCCATTACATGCGATTATCTCGATGTTCAAGAGCGCGAGGCAGTTGCATGGTTTTTTACGCGTCAGACCTGGAAGCTCAAATGGCAGGGCAAACGCGAACAATTGGCTATGCGTTTGACGGGTGTTCTCGAAAAAGAAGATGATCAGTGGAAATTTGTCCAGATCCACGCCTCACTCGGCGTACCTGAATCAGGAGATATACACGATGGATGAACTTGCTATTAACGGAGGCGCAAAGGCCAAAACCGTTCCGTACAATCAACCGAATAAATATACCGATGAAGAACGCGAATTGTTGCTCGAGGTTCTCGATTCGGGTAAACTCATGGGACCGGGGGGGAAAGTTGCGGATTTTGAAGCTGAAGTCTGTCGCGCGTTCGATGTCAAACACGCGATTATGGTGACATCTGGCACGGCTGCGCTGCAAACGGCTCTTGCTTCGCTGGGTGTGTCTGAAGGCGATGAGGTTATTACCACACCTATGACGGATTTTGGCACGACTGCGGCCATACTCGCACTGCACGCCATTCCTATTTTTTCTGATATCGATTTGTCAACCCGCTTGCTCGATCCTCAAAAGGTGCGCGAAAAAATTACCGATAAGACCAGGGTCATTATTACCGTCCACATGGCCGGTATGCCGTGTGATATGGATGCGTTTCTGGATATTAGCAAGGATACTGGGGTTAAAATTCTCGAGGATTGCGCGCAAGCACACGGTGCGACTTATCGCGGTCAATTTGTCGGTGCGATTGGACACGCCGCAGGATTTTCCATGAATGAATCCAAGCAGATTTCCACTGGCGATGGCGGTTTTGTCACGACCAATGACGATGAGACCGCTGAGATCGCCCGTCTTTTCCGAGACAAAACCTATTTGCGCGGTCAGAAACTCGAACGCGGCGTGCAACCCATTCCTTTTTTTGGCACTAATTTGCGCCCGACCTGCTTGCAAGCCGCTATTGCCATTGCGCAACTCCACAAGCTCGAGTATCTCGTTGCCCGTCGCGATCAGATTGTTCGGCGATACTATGACGAACTTGGGGATCTGCCCCATCTCGATTTTCCGAAAATTGCCGATAATGTCCACCCGTCGTGGTGGCCGCTTGCCATTCGCTATACGGGTAGCGCGCCAACGCGAGATGAACTCGTCGCTATTTTTCGCGCCGAGGGTGTTTCCATTAATACGAGCATGTCCGCAGTGAAAAATATTCTCCGCACGGAAGTTATCCAGAAACGCAAGTACTATCCTTTAACGGACGATATTCCGATATTCTGGCAAAATACTGTGTACAATCCCGATGACTGTCCCAATGTCGATACCCTGCAAGCCACTTGTCTGCGCCTTCCCGTGAATGAACGCTATACGGACGAAGATATCGATCAGACGATTGCGGCGGTGAAGAAGGTTTGGGCGCACTATTTTTAGCTGAAATGCGCGTAATCCCCAAGTCTTTAGGCTTGGGTCGCATGGCGAAGCGCGTAGAATTTATGGGGCGGTGCTTTAGCATGGGGCATATCGCACAAGGCGATATGGGCGGTGGATCAACCAGATTATTCCAATAATTCCACTGGCGAGGTGACGCTTAGGATTCTTAAACGCTACGTTGAAAATCAAAAGGGCGTATAGTGGTCTATATAACTTACAAATTCAAGCTGTATTCGGCGTGTGACCGAAATCGGTATCTGCACGATGAGATAGACGCCTTTGCTGGCGTGTATAACCACTTCATTGCTTTGATTAAGCGATACTATCAGCGATACAGCAAGTATCCGAACAAGTATGCACTGAAGAGGCATCTGACAAAACTGAAAAAAACTAAGCGATTTGGTCATTGGTGTGCGCTACCCTCACAGGCATTGCAAGACGTGGTATTTCGCATAGACTTTGGGTATCAGAAATTCTTTGCCAGAGACAACAAGCGACCGCCCACTTTCAGGTCACGCTTTCGGTATCAGTCCTATACCCTGACGCAAGCAGGGTATAAATTTCTTGAGCGTAACAAAGTGCGTATCGGCAAGCGTATATTTCGCTATCACAAAAGCAGAAACTTCGATGTAGAAAGTATCAAGACGGTCACAATCAAGCGTGACCGTGTAGGCGACTTGTGGCTATGTGTTGTTGCAAAGGCTGAAGGTATCAAGTCATTCATTGTCAAGAACGGTAAAACCGCAGGCTTTGACTTCGGCTTGAAAACCTACCTGACGGCCTCAGACGCCACACGAACACAATCGCCTTTGTTCTTTTCTCGCAACGCCAGACAGGCCAAAAAAGCCAACCGCAATCTGTCACGTAAGCAGAAGAGTAGCAACAACCGTCATAGAGCAAGAGTGAACCTTGCCAGAGTGCATCGGCGCGTAGCGAATCAGCGCAGGGACTATCACTGGCAACTTGCTCATCAACTGTGCAAAGACTATGATGTAATGTGCTTTGAAACGCTGAACATCAAAGCCATGCAACAGTTGTGGGGCAGAAAGATTAACGACCTGGGATTCTCGGACTTCTTGGCTATTCTCAAGCATGTCGCACAAAAGACAGGCAAAACAGTTCGGCAAATTGACCAGTGGCTACCCACGTCTAAGACTTGCTCCGCATGTGGCACTGTCAAAGAAAATCTTGAATTGCGAGAAAGAACATTTCATTGTTGCGAATGTGGTCTTGAAATAGATAGAGACCTCAACGCGGCAATAAACATTCACAGGTGGGGGCGTCCACCTCTGGCGAAGGCAGCGTAAGATCAGGCTTGGATAGCTGGCTACTGCCGTTGATACCACAATCCATGCTGAAGCAAAGAGAATCCCAATGCTTCAGCTTTGGGAGTACGTCAAATAGCGTTGTTTGTTGTCTTGACCAATCATCCAGAACTGAGTAAATTGTCCATCGCAAATCTACAATAACTGGTAAAGCTAATCATGACCTTAGATATCGAATCTGGCATTTGCCGTCCCAAAATTGATATGCACTGCCATGTCTGGCTTATGGATGGGTGGGAGCAGTCCGCTGATCATCTCGTCGCTTCGGGCGATATGCTCGGCATTACCGAATACTGGTGTTCCTCCGTTATCCAGCAGGGCATTCTGGCACCTGTTGAGGATGTGCCTCCTCACAACGATACTATTTTGAGCGCGATGGCGCGCCATCCCAAACGCATTCGCGGCTGGTGTTTTGTCATTCCCGGTCATTTTCAAGATGCCATAGACGAAGCCGAGCGCTGTCTCGATGCGGGCATGATTGGCATTAAGCTCTACAATCAGTACCGCATCGACGATCCGGTTTTACACCCCATTCTCGAATTGGCGAGCGAACGTCGCGTACCCATTCTTCAGCACGCGGGATATCCCGTTCCCGAACACCGCGCAAGCCAGCCGCTCATTTCACACGGTATTCATTTTAGCGAAGCCAGTGAAAAATATCCCGATGCGATTCTCATTCACGCCCATATCGGGGGCGGAGGTGATTGGGAACACACGGTGCGCGAAATGCGCCAGGCGTCTCCCAATGTTTATGTCGATGTGTCGGGTAGCAACCTGGACGATGGACAGGTCGAATACGCGGTTTCAGAACTCGGTGTTGAGCGCGTGCTTTTTGGCACCGATGGCACGATGGCTGGCTCGGTGGGCAAAGTTCTCGATGCAGATCTCACCGAAGATGAACGCGAACACATTTTTTGGACCAATGCCGAGCGCATTCTCGCGCAACAAGGGGCTACGCCTACAGAACCTCGTACCAATTAAAGGAAGAAAACATCAAATGCTCATAGATGTAAATGCCTGGCTCGGCACATGGCCTTTTCGTTCTCTGCGAGACAATACACCCGATGCGCTTATCACGCGCCTCGACCGATCGGGGATTGACAAAGCCGTTGTCTCTTATATCGAAGCTGCATTTCACAGGCATCCGCAATCGGCGAATGAGCGGCTTGCCCGCGATGTTGAACCGCATGGCGATCGCCTTATTCCAGTGGGTACAATTAATCCTCTGTCGCCGCATTGGGAAGATGACCTGACGTCCTGTATTGATCTCGGTATGAGGGGAATTCGCCTTTTTCCACAATATCACAATTACCAGACCGATGGTGCTGAGAGCCGAAGCGTTGTTCAAGCATGCGCTCAGTGCAATCTTCCGGTTTTTATTCCGCATAGACTCGAAGATATTCGCCAGCATCACTGGATGGATCCGGGCCAGAGTGTTGACCTGGCACAACTCGCCAATCTGATCGTGTCTGTGCCCGATGCCGCGATTATTATACCGAATGCCCGTCCGCTCGCGCGGTCGCCGCTCTGGGTGCGGGAGGACCTGCGCGATTTGAACTGGTACTTCGATCTTTCGCTGGCTGAAATTCACTATGGTCTGCATAAAAGTACCAATGGGATGAAGGATCTGGGATATTTAATTGAGGAAGGCGGTGCGAATCATATTCTTTTTGGTACGCATTTGCCCATCTCCTATGCTGGTCCAGCTCTCGTAAAACTCGCGATCCTGCCCGTCGGTGAAGAGACGCTCGAAGATATCAAATACCGCACGGCTGCTAAACTTCTGAATCTTTAGATTGTACCATCAAAATAGTGCAAACAAAATGCCCCTGTTTCATTGGTAGAAACAGGGGCATTTACTGTGTGGTGCAAAATCCACAACATTTGATTAAGACCTCAAGCTCACTTTTCAGTTATCTACACATTCAGCACACACCAATTGATTTAAAAAAAGGAAATCCAAATGCGCTGCCTGTAAGAGTTTTTCAAAAAACTGATAACCCATAATTGGAAAAGGAAATAACATAAAACGTTTCTCTTCAATAATTCGAAAACCAGAGCTAACTAAAAGTGCCTGCATTTCTTTTAGACTCAAGGTCTGATATATGATTGATTCCGAGAAATGACCAAATAGTAAACCCAGTTTAATTCCTAACGGAGTTGGATCAATTGTTATTAGTTTGCCATGAGGTTTGAGCACTCGTCTGCATTCATCAATATGGCACTGTAGATTTGGCAGATGTTTGATCACTGCTGTAGAAAAAATAATCTCAACGCTATTTGAAAGCAGGGGTAAGATTTCACCCGTAGCCTGAATCAGGTTTAGAATCCTCTCTTTAGCAATTTTCAGGTGATCATATCTCGTGTCAATACCTATTCCCATTTGAATAACACTGTGATCTAATATGGTTCTCAGCACCTGGCCATCTGCCGTCCCAATGTCAACAATTATAGCTTGTTTTGCAACATCGAGAGATTTAATCTGCTGAACCATCATCTCGGATCTTCTATAAAGTCCAAATTTGTGAATAGTACTGGTTTGTCTTTTGCGAAGGTAGTTTTCCGTTTTCATTTTTTTCTGCTAAGGATTTTCTCCTTGTACTCCATCTCCAGTTTAACTACTTTGATAAATACACTTATACTTCACGGCACGGCTTTCGCACGATGACGAGGTTGAGGGTGGGATCCCGAAGGGCGTCTCTGAAGACGCTGCGCATCTGCTCGTCGGTGTCTTGTTCCTGTACTTCGCGGACTCGCGACGCACCACAGGCAAGGGCGAGGTCGCGCATGGTGACCTGCGGTCCGGCTTCGCCGTTTATTTGAACGCCCTGATCGGGAGTGGTTTGTCCGCCAGTGGTGAGCGAGCCGCCATTGTCGAGTACCATAACAATGGGTGTCGCACCTGTGGCGCGCGCATGGACGAGGGCATTGATGCCGCCGTGATAAAAGGCGGAGTCGCCACATATCGCAATGGTGCGTTCGGCAATGTCCGTTTTGCTCAGGCCACAGGCCACGCCAATGGCGGATCCCATCGAAAGTTTGGTGTCGAGCATGGGAGCGGCCATTACCACGCATCCCGGATCGGCAGATATAAAGGGATTTTGGCCGAGGGCATTGGCTTCTTCGCGCAGTGCAGTAAGGATTTCTGTGAAGGGGCAGCCAGCGCAGTGGTTTTTGCGAAAGGGTTTTTCGCTTTCCCAATTTTCTTCCGTATAGCGTGTGGTTGGCGAGAAACCCGGGAGATAGTTGTCGAGTGCGTTTTGTATTTGCCAGCGGAAGAGTTCGCCCACGCTGATGAGATGTCCCGTGCGTTTACCCAGGATTGGCGGGGTAAAACCGGCGTCGTAACCAATGGCTTTGATGGCGTCTTCGATGTATGGATCGACTTCTTCAACGACGAGTACTTCGCTACATTTTGCGAGAAAGTCCGCGATGAGTTTTTGTGGGAGGGGGTACAGGGCACTGAGTTTGAGGATGGAGATGTCAGATGTGTCGACTCCGTCGAGCGCGTCGAGGAGTTTGGTATGTACCATGCCACAGGCAATGATGCCTTTTTGTCCATTGCCATCTATGCTATTGAAGGGCAGGTCGCTAAATTGTACGGTGGCGCGCGCGATTTTTTCGTGTAATTCTGTGTGGTTGCCCACGGTTGTGCGAAGTGCGGATATCCAGCTCATTGGCTCGCGGTCGGGTTCGCGGGTGGCGTGTTGCGCTGCGGGCCGAAAGTCGGAAAGAGCCTGCGTGCTGACGCTGTAACTTCTGGTCAGGCGCAATATCACGATGGATTGCAGGCTTTCTGAGTATTCAAAAGCCCATTTTATCATGTCGCGGCCTTCCGCAGGCGTGGCGGGTTCGAGCATTGGAAGTTCGGCCAGGGGACCAAGGGTGCGCGTATCTTGCTCGTTTTGCGATCCCCAGGCACCGGGATCATCGCCCATGACAATGACGAGTCCGGCGTGTACTCCGGTCATGTTGAGCACCATCAGGGTATCGAGCGCGACGTTCATGCCCACGCTTTTGAGACATACGAGCGCGCGCTTGCCGCCCTGTGATGCGCCAGCAGCCATATCGAGGGCAATGCGTTCATTGATACACCATTCGGCATGGTGTCCGTGGTCTTTGGCCATTTCGGCCATGGCGTTAAATGTGTTTGTGCCGGGTGAACCGGGATACCCGGTTACAACGCCGACACCTGCTTCTACCGCACCCCAGGCAAGGGCGCGTTCTCCGTCAATGGTTTGGGTCATTTTTGTACTCCTGAATGAAAAATCGGGTGATAGCACTGGAAATATTAAAGTGTGTGTGTGCGTATTTGTCAAGCACAGAAGGGTTTGTACTGTGATGGGTCAGATAAATCCAATTATACGCCAGTATAACAGGGTCAGTGGAAGCAGCGCGATGAGCGTTATCAGAGATATCAGCGACATCACGAGTACGAATTGTCCCATTCGAGCATAGCGAAAGCTGTACGCGACAATAAATGGCGCGCCCTGATAGGGGATGAAAACCACGCCCGTGCCAATTGCCAGACTGAGGGCGATGGGTAGGGGCGACAGGCCGAGTTGAGGCCCGAGGTCGAGCAGGAAAGGGGCGAGCACACCGCCAACCGCGGCGGTGTCCATTAAAAAATCAAATGGCACGGCCAGATACGCTATGATGGCGAGTTGGGCAGTGGGGGTTTCGACTGTTTGGAGATGGTGTATGAATACGGACGCGAGGGCGCGGTTGAGGCCAGATTGTTCGAGGGCGTGACCAATGGCAAAAACTGCGGAGATGAATATGAGAAGGGGAAAATTGATTTTTTTGATGGTGTCAAAGGGCAAGGGACCCCAGCCGGGCAAATAGCAGAGGAGGACGAGTCCCAGGCCGATATAGACCGGGTGAATGCCGTGTATAATATCGGTCGTCCACAGGAGAACACCTGCGATGAGAATGCCGAGTATTTTTTTTTCGGGACTGGTCATGTGGGCGGGAACATCGGCGATGGCGGAATGGCCCGAGAGATCGGGTTCTCGCGAGGGGCGAAATAGCAAACGGATAAGGCCGTAGAGCAGGCCGACGCGCAGGAGGCCGATGATGGGAAAGAGATAATAGGCCCATTCGCTCCAATAGACTGTGATATTGCGCGATTCCAGAACGCCGAGAATGACCAGATTGGGCACGCCAGCTGTCAGGATGCCCGTGCCGCTGTAATACGTGGCGCAGGTTAGTGAGAGGACGAGACCCGCACTGACTTTTGAGTTGGGGGCTTCGCCGAGAGTTTTGAGCAGAGAGACGACCATTGGCATCAAGATGAGGACGCGCACGACGCCAGAGGGGATCAACAGTGCCATTATGAGCCCCAGGATGTGCAGGCCAAAGACGAGTTGCCGATACCCACTCAGGCGACCGAGCACGCTTTGGGCCATTCGCGCTCCCAGGGGGGTTTCGGTAATGCCGAGGCTCAATGCCATTCCGGCAAAGACGAGCCAGACGGCTTTACCGGAAAAGCCCTGAAATGTGGTTTTAAAAGAAAGGATTTCGAGAAGCGGGAAGATTGTGAGGATGAAGATGGCGGTGTAGGATATGGGGATGGGTTCAAAGGTCCAGAAAATAACGGTGAGCGCGGTGAGTGCGAGCGCCAGGCGGGCAGATATGCCGAGGTCACTGGGGAAGATAAAAATAAATAGTGCCAGCGCAGGACCGAGGATGAGGCCAATGGTTTGAGATCGGGTCATATTAGTTATTTATTTTTGGATGTGCATGCAAGATAAGGGGACATGGAGTGATGGACAAATGAATTGTGGGCAGATGGATTCATTATTGATTAAGTACAGAAAATCGCGTAGTTTAGCGCTCAGAAAGGAGATAAGACTATGAATTTTAGAGGCAAATTGGTTGATACGTCGCAGGTCGTAACCGTGCAAACAGATGGCGGGCAGATCGCGGCTATTCACCGCGAGGGCGCGGGAGATGCGATTGGTGGAGACGATGTGTGGATCGCGCCAGCGATTTTTGATGTGCAGGTCAATGGTGTGGGTGGGATCAACTATAAAGCTAAAGATTTGACGGTGGAGAAAATTGTGGAGACGGCGGCGTGGATGCACAGGACGGGTACGGGTTTGTGGTGTCCCACGGTGACGACTTCATCTGAAGAAGATGCGGTTCACGGTCTGGCGCTGTTGGCAAAGGCGTGTGAGGAATCAGAAGTCGCGCGCGCGTCTTTTGTCGGATTTCACGTTGAGGGTCCTTATATCGCGTCTGAAGATGGTCCCCGCGGGGCGCATCCCCTGGCGCATGTGCGCGATCCAGATTGGGATGAATTTCAGCGGTATCAGGAAGCGGCTGGTGGGCGCATTGCGATTTTTACGCTTGCGCCCGAGCGAGACGGCGCATTGGAATTTATTGAGAAGGTGGCTGCAACGGGTGTTATTGTTTCAATTGGTCATTCGGGCGCGAGTCCCGAGCGCATCCAGGAGGCGGTTGCCGCCGGTGCCCAAATGTCAACCCATCTGGGCAATGGCGCGCATGCCGAGTTGCCGCGCCATCCCAATTATATATGGGAACAACTCGCGGCAGATGCGTTGTGGGCAGGGATTATTCCAGATGGGTTTCATCTGCCGCCTGCGGTGTTGAAGAGTTTTTATCGCGCAAAAGGCAAAGAACGCCTGTGTCTGGTGAGCGATGTGGCATCTATCGCTGGCCTGCCGCCGGGTATTTACGGCAGCGAGAGCGGGTTGGGACAGAGCGAGTTGCACGCCAATGGCAAAATTTCTCTGGCGGGAACGCCTTATCTGGCGGGTGCGGGTTTGTTTCTGGACAGTGGTATTCCCAATGCCGTGCGGTTTACAGACGCTTCGCTGTCCGATGCTATTGAAATGACATCGAACAATCCGGCACGGTTGTTGGGGATAGATGACCGCGTGGGGTCTGTGGAAGTTGGTAAAGAGGCGAGTCTATCTTTGTTCCGCTGGGAAGAGGGACAGGAGAAATTGGACGTGGTGGCAACGGTGGTGCGCGGGCAGGTTGTTTATCAGGCTGGATAGAGGAATGCGATATGGCGAAGAAAAAGGTTGTTCTAACAGGTGCATCGGGCTATGTGGCAGGGCGGATGTTACCTGCATTGCGCGAGAGGTATGATCTGACATTGTTGGATGTGAAGACGACCAACCGCGAGGGCGATGAAGTTGAAGGCGTGCAAGTTGTGGATTTGGAAAATCTGGATCGGGATGCGTATCGCGCCCATTTTCGAGGTGCCGATGCTGTGGTACACAGCGGGTTTAAAGGGACTGTAGATTGGCAACACACGGATTATTGGAAGGAGTCCGATAATGTTCGGATGTGCTACAATGTGTACCAAACGTGTGTCGAAGAGGGGGTGAAACGCATTGTGGTGATGAGTTCAAATCACGCATGCGATTTTTACGAGCGGTTGATCTGGTCCGACCAATTGGATTTTGCCACGACCGATATGCTGCCTCTGTCTGATAATTTTTACGGTTGGGCGAAGTCGTCGTACGAGCATCTGGCCTTTGTATTTGCAACGGGCAATGCGGCCAATGGCAAGCGGCTGGAGAGTGTCCACATCCGCATTGGCGCGCCCCGAGACACCATTATGGAAGGGCAGTCGGCAGATGATTTGAAGCAGTTGCACCGGGAATTGGGCGCGTATTTGAGTGCGCGAGATTTGTCGCAATTGGTGATTAAGAGTATTGAGACAGAGAATATTGAAGATGAAAATGGGGTGCCATTTCAGGTGTTTTTTGGCATCAGTGGGAATACGCACCGGTTCTGGAATATCGACAATGCAAGGCGCGTTGTGGGATACGCGCCAGAGGATGACAGTCAGATTCGATTTGCGGGGGAGATTGCAGAGATTATCCGAGAGGCACAAAGCAATAACGGGTTTTGAATATGAAAATTACGGGATTTGAGACGATTCCCATTCGGGGTCGGGCGATGATTTTGAAGATGTTTACGGATGAGGGATTGGTGGGGTATGGCGAGCCGATGAATTACGAGCATTGGCGCGTGGTGGCACAGGCTGTAGAGGATATGGCCGAGTACCTGGTGGGCAAAGATCCGCTGAATATCGAGGACCACTGGCAGGCGATGTATCGCTCGAGTTATAGCCGGAGTATGCCGGTATTGGTCGGTGCGCTGAGTGGAATTGAGATGGCGATGTGGGATGTGTTTGGCAAAATGGTGGGGTTGCCGGTCTGGAAACTTTTGGGTGGGAAAGTTCGCGATCGCATTCGCGTGTACACAGGGACGGGCGGGACGACGCCAGAAGAATGTGCAGAGAATGCAAGCCAAAAGGTGGCAGAGGGCTTTCGCGCTGTGAAGATGGGGGCTTCTCCGAGCCCTGTGAGATTTGTCGATACGCCAGAGAAAATAGATTTTATGGTTTCGCGCGTTGCTGCGGTGCGCGAAGCTGTGGGCTATTCGGTCGATATTGCGGTGGATTTGCATCGGCGATTGAGTCCGACGATGGCTGCGATTCTGGTGAAGGAGTTGGAGCCGCTGCGTCCACTGTTTGCAGAGGAGCCGTGTCATCCGGAAAATAACGAGGCGTTATTGGCGTTGTCCCGGGGTACAACTGTGCCCATTGCTACGGGCGAACGGCATTTGACGCGCTGGGGATTTCGCGAACTCATCGAGCGAGAGATGTGCGCGATTTTGCAACCGGATATTCGCCATTGTGGGGGTATGTTGGAATTGAAAAAGATCGCGGGGATGGCAGAGATACACAATATGGCGATTGCGCCTCACAACGCGGCTGGGCCTGTGGGGGTGGCAGCGTCGGTGCATGTGATGGCAACGATTCCAAATTTGTTGATTTGCGAGGGAGGTCATAACCGTGGAGAAGGCTTGTTTAAGACGCCTCTAATTTTTCGAGATGGTTTTATTGAATTGCCAACCGAGCCGGGTTTGGGTGTGGATATGGACGATGACGTGCTCGAGGCATTGCGCGATGAATCTTATCGCCTGCGCGGGATGTTCTGGCATGAAGATGACGGATCTTTTGCGGATTATTGAGAAAATGCGTTTGATGAATCTTGTGATTCTATTGCTGTTTGCAAGCAGTTATGCAGAGGCGATAGAGAGAGATGTGTCGGCAATCCGGCGAGAATACAACGATGTGTCCGCTACCGTAGATAGTCTCGTACGAATGATGCAGGTGGCAGATGCCGAGGTGTTGAAGAAGCTGCCCGAGACGCGTCCCGAGCGCGTGCTGCCCGAAGGGATGACAGCTGTGATGATTTTTTGGGCGGATGACGAAGCGCGGGTTTGGCTCAATGATTTTCCCGTGGGGGAGACCCGGTTGACGCCTGTGGAAGTGACCGTTCCGGATTTGTATTTTCAAGGGCAAAATCGCCTGCGCGTGCGGTGTTGGGATACGGATAGGGTAGAGAGTGGTTTTTTAGGTGGGTTATACCTGAAAGATGGTGCAGGCAGGTTGTACCCCATTGTGGTTTCCAATGGGGCATGGGAGACCGCAGGAGGACGGGCAACGGAAATTATTTATGCCCATCCGATGCCAGATATTCCCGGTGCGCAACCGATTTGGGGCAGGCGAATGTTTGGGTTTGTAGATATGGCTATCACATTTGACCGGGGTGCGATTGATCGCGCGCTTGCAAAAAGCGCGTCCGTGAGACCAATGGCTGCGCGGCAAGAGGCGATGGATTATCACACCTTTGCCCAACAACTCGCTATTTTGCAGGCTCGACGAGAAAAATTAAGCGCAGATTTAGCGCGTCAGGGCGATCTGAGTGTGCCGCTTTACAATCGGGAACGCGCCCGTTCCGCATCGCTGACACTGGGAAAAGCCGCACCTTTGACCGAAAAACTATCGGCACCGGTGGCAGAAAATGTGCGGTCCTGGTCGGAGAAGTTACCGGCGGTGCAACAGCAGTTGATTTATCCAGACCGCCGTGCGTTAAAAGGAGAAGGTGCTGTAACTGCGACCACTGGTGATGCGGTTCCCACTGCGAGTGACCGCGGTAGTCGAGAGCAGGCGTATCGCCCTCCTGAAGAACGCGGTGGGATGAAAAGTGAAACAAAAGATGAGGGCGTCAATGCCCAGGTGCAGCCGCAGGGGATGAGACGCGGTGGTGGGGGTGGGCAGTCGAGTCCGGCTACGCGATTGGGATTGTTGTTGCCCACGCTGATCGTGGGAGTTTATGTGTTGTATGTGGCCATACGCTGGCAATCGTTGATGGGAGAAAATAGCTGATGTACGGATTACACTGGTCTGAATCGTTATCATTAGTTCTTTTTTGGGTTGTGTGTGCTATAGCAGGTGCATTGATTTTAATGCAACGCTTAAGTGTTATTTGTCGTTACGAAAAGCAATTTGGCCTGTCCGAGTCCAATTGGCCTGGTGCGATAATAGGTGGATTGAGTGGTGCTGGTGTGGCGAGTATTGGTATTTATTTTTATTTTTTTGCGCCAGCAGCCGCGAGTTGGGTCGAGTGGACGGGGCGTTCGGCTTATGTGCTCGTTTTGGGCAGTTCGGCAGCGCATCTGGTCACATTTATTCATTTTTGGCGACGGTTGGGTGCAGAAGGTGCGGATACAGGTAATTTGACTGCATTGCGCCAGGAGCAGGTGGATAATTTTCGCCAGAGCCACGAGAATTATGCGGACTTAAAGGCGCGCGATGACGAGGCAGTAGATGAGTTACTCGCTGTGTTTGGCGAGCGGTTGTTGTCCGGGCAACGCGCTTTGAGTCGCGTTCCGTTTTATGGGTATTTGGGGACTGTGTGCGGTATTTTGCTGATGGCCGAAGAACTGACCCGACTGGATGAGGCGACCGAGACGTTTAAGGTGTTGCGCGATATGGCAGGTGGATTGGTGCTGGCGTTTCAGACAACGCTCGTCGCCTTGCTGGCCTATCTGCCGCTTCGAAAGGGCTATGATATGTTGTTGAATCGCATGTCTGATCTGGAACGCAAATGGTTGGATATGCGCGAAGAGGAGAAAAGAGGGTGAGACGACGTTTTTTACAGCGCGCGGTGGCCGAGGCCGAAGCGCACGACGTGAGCAAAGAGTTGTTCCTGGGCATTATGATGTTGATGCTGTGCCTGGGGATTATGATTTTGAATGTGTCACAGCCCGTGTGGCGCGTCTATCACCACGATCCCGAACCAGGGGATGTGGTGATTTTATATACTTCCAGAGGTCTGGCGTTTTCAGAAGATGGGCGGTCTGCAACACGCAGTTTGGGGCCGGGCGAGTTTCGCAAGACAGTAAATGATCTGGTTGCAGAACCCGATCGGCATTTGCATCTGTTTCTGAAGGGGGGCAGTCGAGAGCGTATGGTGAATGACGCGGCTTATGCAGATTCTCTTTTGTCTGCTGGCACAGCGGGCCAAAAGGTACGCCCCGCTGTATATGTGCATCTGTGGTAAATCGCAATAGCCCTGAATCAAAACCCGGTGAGATCACCGGGTTTTTTTATTTTTTGCTTTTGAGGGCGCGGGCGAATAGGTCGAGGACTGCATCCCAGGATTTTTCAGCGGCGTCTTCGTGGTAGTGCGTTAAACGCTGGGGAAAGAAATAGCCGTGTAGCGCACCGGGCATAAAGTCGATGCGATGTGGGACGTTACAGCGGGTGAGTTCGGTTTTGTAGAGTTGTAAGTGTTCTTCGGTCGCGCCGGCATCCTGGTCCGCCCAGCCAAAGTAGCCTTCGGCTCTGAGTTTTGGCATGGCGAGATGGGGCGAATCCGATGCATCGGTGACGAGCTTGCCGCCGTGAATGGAGACAAAGGCCAAAACATTGTCGGGATAGGTTGCCGCTGCAAAGAGGGCGTGGCGACCACCCATGCATGTGCCGATAGAGCCGACCCGTTGGGCATTGGCTTGAGGCTCTTCTTTGTCGAGGTGGCGAAGCAGTGCGCCCGTGTCCTCAATGACCATGGCATTGGTGGTGCTGGTGTTGAGGTTCATCGGGTGCAGGGGATCTGTTTTTTCGAGATTGAGACCGCCACTCATGAATTTTTCGGGGTTGTAAGACGGATTGCCCATGCGATAAAATAGAGAGGGGAGGACGGTGTAATATCCCGCGCGGGCAAAACGACGGCACATGTTCTTCAATTCGTCGCGAATGCCAAATATGTCAAAGTAGAAGATGACAGCGGGATGCGGTCCTTCGCCTTCTGGATGAAAGACATAGGCGGGCATTATACCGTCTGAAGTTGTAACTTCAATGATTTTTTCAATCATCGCGTTTGTCCTTTTTATCCAAAAAGCCGCACAAAAGCGGCTTTGGTGTTGTGCTGTTGTGTCTCGGACACAAATATAGCCCTGAAACGTCCGCTTGTCTATTGAAAGTCTCACATGACGTATATTTTTGCTGAAAAATTTTTTAGGATTATATTAGGGGTTTCATAAATCAAAAATCCACTTACTTATCGCGGCCAACGCCGCTTTATTTAGGAGAGTCGTTTATGTTGAGCCGTATATTTGCAATTGCACTCGTCGCTGCTGCATTGTGGCACTGTGGTGGCGAGCGCGTCACCCAATCTCAGATTACAGATACTGGCGAACCGGTCACAAGGCCCTTGAGCAAATTGGCTGCTGCCGGGCACGCCTTTGTGGTTCTTGCCACCGTGCAGCAAGCCGATGCGCCCGTAAGCGGTGTGGTGGTCGAGCTTTCGCGTTCTGTTGCCGGGCGTGTGGCCGAGTATGAATGGTCTGCGACCACCAACGACGAGGGACAGGCGCGGATAGAAATTACCTCAGACAGCGGGTATTATCAAGCCCGCGCCCTGCAAGATGGCAGTGAGATCGGGCATTGGTCGAGCATTCCGCTGAATGTCGGCTACGAGGTCAGACTCGACTTGCCCATTGGCGAGAGGGCACGCATCACGTCTTCTGAGCCACTGGAAACGACCCCCGCGGATGAAGCGGCTGCGGCACGGACGAGGGCCTTTTTGGAAGCGGCTATAGCCCGCTACCAGCGCGATGGGCGGGAAGCCACGCTCGCCTACTACGATAGCAAGGAAAGCATTGAGGGCGATCTCGTGCTGCTTGTCATGGCCCAAGGCGACCACACCATCCTGGCGTTAGCTACATGGTCCGGGGGCGTAGGGTCTAATTGGGCTACCCACCCCCGTACCTCTTTTGGACAGCACATAGCGCGAGCGACCGAAGATGGCTATTGGTTTAAGGAGGATAGATACAATATCCTCACCGGTCGGTTAGAACTGGGATGGTATCTCGCAATTTTGCACGATGGTCTCGTCTTTACAACTGCACATGTGGTTTTACCCGATGAACTCGCTACCATTGCACAGGAATACGTGCAAGAGGCAATATCTTATTACAATCGCGAAGGCAGAGACGCAACAGTTGCATATTACAACTCACTGCCAAGCATTGACAAACAGTTCTACCTCTTCCTGATTGACGAAAACGACCTCTACATCGCACATCCAATTTTTCCCCACCTCAAAGGCACGGACATCAAAGACGTGGTCGGCTCCAACGGCTACGAGTTGGGCAAGGAAATCGCCAAAGCCACCGAAGAAGGCCACTGGATCGACTACCCTTGGCCGCATCCGCTTACCTTGCAAGAAGCCCCCAAAGCCGCGTACGCCATTCGCTACGACGGTCTCATCTTCGTCTCCGGATATTACAAGAATCCCGAAGATATGGGGGCTCACACAATCGCGTACGTGGAAAGGGCGATAGAATACTACAAACGCGATGGCCGCGATGCGACTGCGACGTACTACAATAGCCGGGAGAGCATCGATGGGCAGTGGTTCCTAACCCTGGTTGATGAAAACGACCTCATGCTCACGTATCCTATCACACCTCATAGGGTCTGACGTCAAGGCTGGGAGATCGCCAACGGGCTACGAATTTGGCAAGGAAATCGCCAAAGCCACCGAGAAAGGGCAATGGATCAAATTTCCGTACCCTCTCCGGTACACTGCCGAAGACGATTTCTTAAACATCTGGTTCATCCGCTATGATGGTCTCATCTTCTCCTCGGGTTACTTATCGAGTGAGTAGATAAGTGCCAAATACGCCAAAACGCCGTGCAGAAAGATTTGCACGGCGTTTGTTTTTTAGCCGCGAAAAGATGCACTCGCGGCTTTTGTTATATGGCTATTGGATCAACTTGAGATGATGCCCCCCCCTTGCGGGCTTCCCGACCCTGGAACGCCACCCTGTCCGGGTAGGCCGCCGGGCATTGTGCCGGGAACGACGATGCGAGAAGATTCCTGGCGGCGGTATTCTTTGGCTTCTTCAACCATTTGATCAACGGCGTCTTTGATGGCCTGGGGAAATTTTTCTATTGCTTCTTGAAGCGAAGCGGCTTCAATGGGTGCTGAGATTGGCAAAGGCCCCATTTGAGATATGATCTGTGTAGAGCCAATGTATTGGGTGGGACGACTGATGTCGTCTGTGCCATCGGCGTTGATGGGAATCAGGCGTCGAATTGTGGCGACGCGCAAATCGGTGATGGATTCTTCTCGATAGAGGTTTTGTTGATCAACCTGAATCTGATCGAGTGGCAACTGGTCGGCCATAAGAGTCTCCAAAAAAAAGGTTACAGGTCGCGCCCCTGAGGGGCAAAATGAATGTTGGCGTAAATATAGGGCAAGTTGTGCAAATACGCACTTTTATTTTACTCTGTTAAGCCCGTTGAGCGCGGCAACGCGATAGGCTTCGGCCATTGTGGGATAGTTGAATGTGGTGTTGATAAAGTACATGAGTGTGTTAGCCTCACCTTTTTGTGCCATAATGGCTTGCCCAATGTGGATGATTTCAGATGCCTGAGAGCCAAAACAGTGGATGCCCAAAATTTCAAGGGTTTCGCGATTGAAGATAATTTTGAGCATGCCAGTGAGCCTTCCCGTTAGCTGCGCCCGCGCGATATGGCGGAAGTAGGCGTGGCCTACTTCGTAGGGAATTTTTTGAGCTGTTAGTTCTTTTTCGGTAAATCCGATGGAGCTAATTTCGGGAATGGTGTAAATCCCCGTGGGGATGTCTTCTATGAGGCGTTGTTCGCATTCGCCAAAGATGAGATGGGTGGCGGCAAATCGGCCCTGATCGTAAGCCGCACTCGCCAGACTGGGAAATCCGACGACATCGCCAACAGCGTAAATGTGGGGTTGGGCGAGTGTCTGGTACGCGTCGTTGATGAGAATAGAGCCGCGTTCATCGGTTTCGATTCCGATATTTTCCAATCCCATGTTGTCCGAGTTTCCCGTGCGGCCTTCTGCCCAGAGGAGGATATCGCTGACAATTTGTTTGTTGGATTTCAGGAATACGCGCACTTCTTTGTCATTGGCTTCAACGCGGTCGTATTCTTCGTTGTGGCGAATGCGTACCCCGTTTTGGCTGAGATGATAACTGAGGGCGTCGATAATTTCATCGTCGAGATAGGAGAGCAATTGGCTACGGCTGTTGATGAGATTGACTTTTATGCGCAGGCCGCGAAATATGGATGCGTATTCGCAGCCGATTACCCCCGCACCATAGATGGTGATGATGCGCGGCGTTTCTTTGAGGTCCAGGATGGAGTCGCTGTCGCGAATCCGCGGATGGGAAAAGTCGATGTCTGGCGGTTGATAGGGACGAGATCCCGTGGCGATGATAAATCCTTGAGCGGTGTAGCGTTCGATTCCCCCGTTGAGCAATGCGACTTCGACGGTGTGTTCATCGACAAAAGATGCACGACCCAGGATAATATCGACATCATTGCGTTCGTAATAGCCCGTGCGAAGGTCAACCTGATCCCTGATGAGGTCGGCGGCCCGTTCGAGCAAGTCGGGTAAACTCGTCGTGCTATGTGCATTGGTATCGATGAGTTGCTGCACATACTGGCGCAGTGCTTTGCTCGGTATTGTGGCTTTGTGTGTGCTGTTGCCGCCCACATTTTTGAAATTGTCGATGACGGCAACGCGCTTGCCTTCCTTGGCGGATTTCATTGCTGCGCCTTCTCCGCCTGGGCCAGTGCCTATCACGATGATGTCGTAGTCGCAGGTCATGTTGGATCCAGATATCCCAATTGCACGAGAAAGTCGTCCATTTGCGCGACGGTTTGTTCGTAGGCTGAGCCATCGTCACGGCCATAGTTAAAAAAGCCGTGTCCTTTGCCTTCGTACGCGCAGAGTTCACAGGTGTTGCCCGCTTTGTGCATGGCTTTTGTGAAGCGTTGGGCTTGTTCATAAGGGACGGTTGTATCATCTGTGCCGTGAAAAATTATAGTGGGCGGCAGGTTGGAACAGACGTGTTGCAAAGGCGAGATTTCCCGCGGGTCTCTGGGAAAACGTTCGGCGAGGCGTTTTAGTCCAGCCACATCGACGACGGGATTAAAGAGTACCATGGCATTGGGCCGGGAAGATATCGCCATATCTTCATCGGGCGCATCCTGGCCGGGAACAGTACCGGTACACGCACCGACATGACCGCCGGCTGATCCGCCACCTGAGACGATTCGGTTTGGATCGATGTTGAGTTCATCGGCATGTGCCCTCAGCCAGCGAACCGCTGATTTACCATCTTCTACACATTCATAAGGCGAGGTGTAGTGTTTGCTTTTGATGCGGTATTCTGCCGATGCCGCCAGCATTCCGCGTTCTGAGAGATGCTGACAATGCGGAAAAAACTGTTGCGGATTGCCACCCGTCCAGCCACCGCCAAAGAAGAAGACAATCGCGGCTGTCTGTTCGTCGGTATTGGGTTCAAAGATGTGAATTGCGAGTTCGCCCTGGGGCGTGCTTTTGTATATGCGTTGCATGGCTGGTGTCCCTTCTATCGCGTAAATTTTCGATATTTAATCCGATGGGGTTGGTCGGCGTCGGTGCCGAGGCGACGTTTGCGGTCTGCTTCGTACTGCGAATAATTTCCGTCAAAGTAGATGACTTCGCTATTTCCTTCAAAGGCCAGGATGTGCGTGGCAATGCGGTCGAGGAACCAGCGGTCGTGTGAGATGATTACGGCGCATCCGCCAAAATTTTCAAGAGCGTCTTCCAGAGCGCGCATTGTGTTTACGTCGAGGTCATTTGTCGGTTCGTCCAGCAATATGACATTGGCACCTTCCTTGAGGATGCGCGCAAGGTGGACGCGGTTGCGCTCGCCGCCAGAGAGTTGACCAACGAGTTTTTGCTGGTCGGCGCCTGTAAAGTTGAAGCGCGCGAGATAGGCACGCGAATTGATTTCTCGATTGCCCAGAGGAATGAGATCTTCACCGTCTGAGACGGCCTGCCACACATTGTGATTGGGGACGAGGACATCGCGGGTTTGTTCGACATAGGCGAGGCTAACTGTGCCGCCGATGCGGAATGTTCCCGCATCGGGCTGTTCTTCGCCGGTAATGAGGCGAAAAAGGGTGGTTTTTCCCGCGCCATTGGGCCCGATAACGCCGACAATGCCACCGGGCGGCAGCGAAAAGGAGAGGTTTTCGAAGAGGAGTGTATCGCCGTATCCTTTGGAAACGCCCTGGGCTTCGATGACAATATCGCCGAGGCGCGGACCGGGTGGAATATAAATTTCGAGGTCGCGTTCTTTCTCCACACTCTGGTCGAGCAACTGATTATATGCGGTAATCCTCGCCCTGGATTTGGCGTGCCGTCCGCGTGGGTTCATGTTGATCCATTCGCGCTCTCGCGCAAGGGTTTTCAGGCGCTGGCTTTCCCGGTTTGCTTCACTTGCCAGCCGTTTTTCTTTTTGGTCTAGCCACGAAGAGTAGTTGCCTTTGTAGGGTATGCCTTTGCCGCGGTCGAGTTCGAGTATCCATCCGGCGACGTTGTCGAGGAAATAACGGTCGTGTGTGACGGCAATAATGGTGCCCGCATAACGCTGTAAGTGCTGTTCGAGCCAGCCAACGGTTTCGGCGTCGAGGTGGTTGGTCGGTTCGTCGAGCAAGAGAATATCGGGCCTGGAAAGGAGCAGTCGGCACAGTGCCACGCGGCGGCATTCGCCGCCCGATAGGCGATCGACACATGCATCTCCCGGTGGACAACGCAGGGCATCCATTGCCTGTTCGATGCGCGCATCGAGGTCCCATATGTTCTCTGCGTCGATTTTTTCCTGAAGTTCGCCTTGCTGTTCGATTAGCCGATTCATTTCCTCGTTGGACATGGGGTCGGCAAATTTGGCGCTGATCTCATTGTATTCGTTCATGAGGTCAACGTGCTCCTGTACGCCCTGTTCGACAATTTCGCGCACGGTTTTGCCCGGTTCAAGGCGGGGTTCTTGTTCCAAATACCCAATGGTGTGGCCGGGGGCGAGGTGGGTTTCGCCATTGAATTTTTCATCTACACCGGCAAGGATGCGCAATAGCGTACTTTTACCCGCGCCATTCAGGCCGAGTACGCCGATTTTCGCGCCGTAGAAATAGGAAAGAGAAATGTTTTCGATGAGGGGCTTTTTGTCGATGTATTTGCTCACGCGCACCATCGAATAGATGATTTTGTTTGGCTCATTGGCCATGCTGTGTTCCCGGGTTGTCTGATTCCCGACTGCCGAGTAATTTTTCAGCTTCCTCAAGTTGTTGCTTATCGTTAATTGGTAGCCAAAAATCAGCTTCGAGTACTTTAATTTTTCTACCTGCTGCAATCAATTTCATCCATACATCGGGTGTTTCGTATTCGCCGCGTGCGGATGGCGCGATTTCCGCGTCAAAGAAATCTCTGTCCATGACCATCGCGCCGTTCCAAACCAGATTTGAAATAAATGTTTGGGGCTTTTCGATGGAGTGCGTGAGGTTCCCATCATTATCTGTTACCAGAACGCCAAAATGTTGGGGATTCACCACACGCGAGGCAACGAGAGATAGGTCCCGCTGTTGGACGAGTTTCTGAAGGCTGCGCGGTCCAAATATATCATCGCCAACCATGCCCAACCACCGCCCGGTTATTACAGGTGCAGCGACCCGAAATGCATGGGCGATACCCAATGGCTCTTCCTGAACGAGAAATACAATGCGCCGCCCGCCATACAGGCCAGATGAAAAGTGCTGGCGAATCGTCTCTTCGTGCGGTCCTCCTACAATGAATACGAGTTCGCTTATCTCGTGCGGCAATTGATCCAGTGCGTGCTCTATAACGGGTTTTCCCGCTACCGGCAATAAGTGCTTCGGTCCCTCATAATCCATCGCCATCCGCGTTCCCTTGCCGGCTAACAGCACAACTGCTTGCATAAAGTTCTCCCGACGACTGGTTCTTTCAATGACTGTCCCGATAGTGTTGCTTGAGTATATCACTGCCAAAGTCATTGGTCAGGTCGCGCCAGACAGCGTGGATGTGATTGGCCTCGTCCTGGGTGCAGTCGTATTCGGCGAGGAAGGTGGATCCGAGTACGCGATAATAGTGGCCTTCGCCGCGATTCACGCCGCCAGCCCAGGCAAATGCGGCTGTGTCGAGTGAGGTGAGTTTTGCGCGCTGGGCTTCTGCAATTCTGTTGGGCAAGCGGGTGATATATACATCGATGAGGGCGGTGACGACTTCGCGCTGTGACGCGGTCATGTCTTTGAGTTGCAGACCCTCAATCTGGACTTCATCATTTACCTGGGGGACATTGCGGGTGAGGATGTCGGCGGGTGCTTCTTCGCTGATGATCGCCACTCTTTTTTGGTCGCCGTCCAGAGAGGCGAGTAAGTCGCGGGCGAGGTCTTCCTCTTCTTTTAAGGCGCGCAATCCCTCGTGTTCGCCGTGTCGAACCTGTGCGGGATTGGAGCCGAAGAAGACGGGCGTAGGCGCGACGAGCGTGCCTTGGACAATGGTGTAATTGACGGAGACGTGATGGCCTTCAAAACGCCAACTCCAGGTGGTTTCACCATTGGGCGTGCCAAAGATGACGAGGTTGTAGAGATCGGGATCGCGGGGAAACCGCCGTCTGGGACCTTCCACTTCGGCGAGGATGGGTTCCAGGTTGATGATTGTTCTGGCTTTGGTGCGCGCCTGTTCGCTCAGTCCGGTATCGAGCAAGGCAAATGCTTTGTCGCGCTGGTGGGCTTCCATGTCTTTGAGCGCGAGGCCCAATCGGTCGCGCGGGATGTAGTGCCAGTCCTGTCGTGCGTTTTCATCGCCGAAGCCCAGTTGCGCAGTCGCCGCCTGATCGGGACGCAGAGATGCCAAAAATGCCGTGGCAGCATCGGCCATGCGGTTGGCCGTGTCAATTTGGGTATAGAGTTCTTCGAGGTTCATGTTCTCAACTCCTTGTAAGTGTGGATGATTCGATTGATTATCACGGGGAGTCCGATCGCTGTTTTCTCCCTCCTAACGTGGCACCACCATCGATGGTCAGTGCTTGTCCAGTGATATTTTTTCCTTTGTCGCTCGCCAAAAAGACGACCATGTGGCCCACATCTTCAGGGGTCTGTTCGGCTCCCAGGGGTACGCTGTTGCGGATTACATCTTCAAAAATTTCTCTTGCGGTAAATTCTTTGTATGCGGGGTTGTTATTTTTAATTTGAGACGCGATCATTTTCCAGGCGCGCGTCCAGAGGTATCCGGGGCATATTGCGTTGACTCTGATTCCGCGCCCTGCAAGCTGGCTGGCTAAAGTTCTGGTCAAATGAATGACTCCGGCTTTGGCCGCACCATAAGCTGGCATGGACACGCTGGGCATTAACGCGGCGATAGATGCGATGTTGATGATGCTGGATCCGCGGCTGAGATGTGGAATGGCTGCTCTGGATGAGACAAAGGCGGTTCTGAGATTGGTGTGCAGGTGCGCGTCCCAGTCGTCAATGGATAATTCCGTCAGTGGGATTTCCAGCGATGCTCTGGCCGCGTTTGTATCCGGTCCTCCAATGCCCGCGTTGTTCACGAGTATATCGAGTGCGCCGAGTTCTGTAACAACCCGGTCCGTTGCCGCGTTCATGGCGGTTTCATCGGATGCATCGGCCGACAGCCCTATTGCCTGCGTTGTGAGTGTCTTCGCAGTTTCTTTTGCGCCTTCGCCATCCAGGTCGGCAATGGCGATTTTCGCCCCCGCATCCGATAGGTGTTGTGCTATGGCTGCTCCAATGCCTCGCGCAGCACCGGTTATGAGTGCCACCCGATTTTGTAATTCCAGGCTCACGGTTGTTCCTTTTCCAATTCCAATCCGAGTGTTTTTCCCTTTTGTACGGCTGGAATGCCCGCGCTCATCCACACAGGCGCGGGGGCGTCTTTGAGATAGTGGTCAAAGAATTGTTGCAGGCGGATGCTCCAATCTTTGCGGTTGTGGTGTTTGCGAATGCCGTGGGCTTCCCCGTTGTAATTGACCAGCCAGGCGGGTTTGCCCAGGCGACGCATGGCGACAAAGAGTTCGATGCCCTGGTACCAGGGGACTGCGCCGTCGTCGTCGTTGTGCAGGATGAGCAATGGCGTTTGAATTTTGTCTGCCCAGAAGATGGGGGAGTTTTCGATAAACCGCGTAGGGGCTTCCCAGAGCGAGCCACCGATGCGACTCTGGCTTTTTTCGTATTGCATCATGCGACTCAGTCCCGAAGCCCAGCGGATTCCGCCGTACGCACTGATCATATTTGAGACGGGTGCGCCGGCTTCAGCTGCCCGAAATATATTGGTTCGGGTGATCATATAGGCGATTTGATAGCCGCCCCAACTGTGGCCCTGTACGCCAATTCGGTCGGGATTGACAAATCCCTGATTTATGAGGTGCGTCACGCCTGAGACAACGGCGTTGACGGCACTTTCTCCGGGGAAGCCGACTTTGTAGGGGATGTCCGGGATAAAGATCAAATATCCGCGGCTGACGTAAAACGGGAAATTTATGGAGCTGCCCGAGGCTCTGGGTGCGCGGTGGGCGTGTAGTTGATGGGACATTTTTTCATAGAAATAGACCAGCATGGGATATTTCTGGGTGGGATCGAAATTTTCGGGTTTGTAGAGAATGCCCTGCAGGGGCTTGCCGTCGAGCGAGGCCCATTCGACGAGTTCGGCAGTGCCCCACAGGTAGTCTTTTTGCTGCGGATTGATTTCGCTTATTTTTCGCGCATTCTGAAAATTGAGGTCAGAGGTCCAGAGGTCGGGATATTCTTCAAAAGAGGATTGTCTGAAGAGGATTGCGTCGGTGTCTTTGGCTTTTTGGAGATTGGAAAACCGTTTGTCGCGCGCGATGAGTTCTGCGGGTTTGTCGGTGCTTTCAATGCGATCTCGATAGTAGCCCATGGCTTTGGTTTTGAGATTGAAACCCGATAAGAGCAAATCGGCTTTTGGATCGCGCGCCCGTTCTTCGGGGTCGAGGCGTACATATCGAAAGCGCGTTTCGGTCTCGCGACCAATCCCTTCGGTGATGTTGACGGGTGCTTTGCGCCCGTTGGGATCGGTGAGCCAGATGTCGTAACGGTCGTATATGAGAAATTCTTTATCGCCTTTTGTCCACCCGGCATTGCCATGTGCGCTGGGTGGATACGGCCAGTCGTGCAATTCGTTGTGAATGGGATGGGGGATATTTTTGCTGACTCTGACGCGGATCATATTTTTGACATGCTGAACATACCAGTTTTTCTGGATGCGATCCCACCAGTAGATGTATTTGGACTCGGGTGAAAGGGTGGGACGCGTCTGCATTTTGGTGAGTACGCGCATTGCTTCACCGGTTTTTATGTCGATCAAATAACTGTCGTAATAAGCTGGCGAATCCCACGAAATGAGTTGTCGGTAGGGGAGAATCGAATAGCCTACCGCGACATCGGCATTGCCCTCGCTTCCCAGACGAATATTGGGGATGATTTCTGTGGCGAGTTGAACGATTTTGCCATTGTTGAGGTGAAAGACGGCGCGATATGTGCGTTCGCGTTCCTCTTTGGCATCTTTGAGTTGCATGGGTTGGAGATAGGGGTCTTTCCAGTTCCAGATATCGACTGCGACTTTTTCGTCGTCGGGCGTGTCGTCTTCTGCTTCCTCTTCTGGTCTGGGGGCGGTGCCAAAAAAGAGGCGGTTGCCGTCTTTGGAAAAGGAGAGGTTGGCGTGTTCGCTGACCCACCAGTTTGGGGGGATGCCCTTTATTCCAGATCTGGCGATTTCTTTTGCTTTATTACGCGAGCCAACGGGCCAGTAATAGAGGACGTATTCCTGTTGCTCTGCGTTAAAGCTGTCGCGGTTGGCAATAAATGCGAGATGGAGACTGGATTCGTCAGTTGTGATTTTTTTGTAATCGCCCGCGCCCGTGAGTATGGCTGTGGTGTCGCCCGTGCTGGTACGAATAGCGTAGATGCCATCGGCTGTGCTGTCTTTGTTGGCGGCGGCAAAAATGAGATACGAACCGCTTTCTGTGAAGGCGTAGGAGATTACATGGTTATATCGCGTTTCAGCACTGGTTTGCAGGTTGCGGAGAACGAGTGTGGTGCCTTCGGCTTTTTTGCGCTTTTTCTTTTTGGGGTCTTTCGGTTCTTCTTTTTTTGCTTCTTTAGTTTCGGGTTTTTGCTCGGGCTGTTTTTCGGATTTGGGTGTTTCTTTTTCAGGTTCGGGCGCTTTTTTCTTTTTGTTTGCAGTAGTGTCTTTTTTTGCGATTTCTTTTTCCAGCAAATAGGCGACCCATCCTCCGTTTTCTTTGGGTATTTTGAAGGATTTGACGCGCGCAGCCTTAAAGATATCTCCCGTGGCGAGGGTGATGATGCCAAGTGAGTCTTTGGGCGATTCTTCGGGTTTTTTCTTGTCGCGTTTTGCCTGTTTTACCGAGTCTTTGAAGGCTTTGATAAGGGTGACGATATAACGCGAGTCTCTGGTGAATCGAATGGCTTCTCCGCGCAGTATTGCGTATGTGCGGTCACCTGTGAGGCTTGCGATTCGGAGTTCGGTGTCTTTTTCGTCCGGTCCGATGGAGAGAAAAGCCCATTGGCCGTTGTCGGAAATATTACTGGCATGCGTGCGGTTCCACACGTCGTACACGTCGTGATCCAGCGGCTTTTTCTGCTGGGCAAAGACGAGTGGCGATAAACACAAGAGCACAGATAGAAGGCAAGTAGATAGACGCATAGGTGAACTCTCAGAGATAGGTCAAATTTTTTGTTGGATCGTTTTGGTCAATATAATAGATATACAGCGGTGGGCAAAAGTAAAAGACGCACTGGTGAATCTACAAGAAGACACTTGCAAAAATGTCGCTTTTAAGCTACATTCAGTATATGCAGGAAGCAATCCCCCGACAGATTGAGGAATATATCACTGCTGAAGGCCGAGTCCCCTTCAGCCAATGGCTCAAGAGTCTGAACGACCGAAAGACTCGCGCACGAATTAGAGTTCGTTTGGACCGCCTAAGCATGGGTAACCTGGGCGATTGTCGCTCTCTGGGCGGTAGCCTCTATGAACTTCGGCTCAACTATGGACCTGGCTATCGTGTCTATTTTGGTGAAGTCGGCGAACGGGTTATTTTACTTTTGGCTGGTGGTACCAAAAAATCTCAACAAAGAGATATCGTTCAGGCCAGAAATTTTTGGACCGATTTCAGGAGGCGAGAGTTATGAGCAAGACATCGAGACCATATAAGCCGGAATTGCTTAAAGCACTTCAAGACCCTTTAGAAGCCGCAGAATATTTGAACGCAGCTCTGGAAGAAGATATGAATGAGTTGTTTCTGTTAGCACTCCGAAATGTTGCAGAAGCTTATGGTATGACACGGCTCGCTGAGGATGCACAATTGAACCGTGAGTCTATGTATCGCATGTTATCGGAGAAGGGCAATCCGCAATTTACCAGCCTGATTTCCATTTTGAGGCAACTTGGATTGAAACTCTCTGTTCAAGTAAAGGAATCAGTCCCTATGTAGCCCGCTTATCAATCTCCTCATAAAACACAAAAGCCGACACATAAACGTCGGCTTTTACTTTTTTGGCCCTTTTGGCGGACACTCAGAAATTTGACTCTACGTGATATTCGGCAGAGTATTCTTTCAAGTTCTTTTTTATTTGCTGAAACTGCGTGTATGAACATGTACCCGCTGGAATTTCGATGGGGTGTGCGGGTTGGGCTTTTGGAATGATTTCCACGCCGTTGATTTTGAGGTGCATCGCCTGGATTTCATCCCAGGATATTTTTTTTGCGTGTCCGCGTCGCTTGGCTTTGATCTCCAGCCCTTCATTGCTGAATACCACACGCGGTCGTCCGAATTTTTTTGGAAGACAGAGAGTAACGATTATTGCAACGATGATAGTAATACCGCCAAGTAGCAGAATCCTGGCTGTTATCCAATCAAAGGTATGGTGTGCGTCCGACAGTTGCTGCCAGCCCTGGTATATGCAGTTGATTGCGAGTACAATGGTGAGAACGACAAATAATTTCGTCCGGCGTGGATCTTCTGTGTCAAGGTAAATTGTAAAAGTATCCATGTGTTGTCCTCTAAAATTTCACATGTGAAGAATAGGGCTTATCGCTCAGTCTCATCCTTTGAAACCTCACCCTGATCATCCTCTGAAATATGGCGGATTTCTCCAGCGCGTTGCTGAACAACTTCCTGGGCTGCGCGTTTTTTGTCTTCGTTGAGCATGAGGTCTGTTGCACCGAGCATTGTGGTAGCCGATCCGCCTGCACCTTTGCGACTGCCTTTCACAAGCGCGTAAATTGCATAGCCGATGACGAGAATCAGGATAAGAGTAAAGATGGCGACACCCATGAGATGTTCCATTTAAGTCTCCCGAAAGATCGTGCTTTCGCGTTCAAACCATCTGGCGCAGCCGTAGAGGCTGAGGGCTGCAAGGGCGATGAGTGAGGCATAGACTTCGAATAATAGGGGTAGTTTGATGGTTCCCGCGAAAATTTCTTTGGAGGCAAGGGAGACATTTAAGACCGGTA
>JAPOXY010000113.1 GCA_026706845.1 Gemmatimonadota bacterium | reverse complement strand
CCGCAGTAATAGTCACACCTCGCAATTTTGGTCGCATAACACTCTACGGTGCTGACCTATCGTTTGCGTATTATCCAAACGAAATATGGGCTTTTACCGGCAATTACTCCTACGTCAGCAAGGACTTGTTCCCCAATTTAGACAACATCGGCGACATAGCCCTCAATGCCCCCCGGCACAAATTTAACATCGGTATCGATTGTCAACTGCCCAATACACCACTTACTATCAGTGGGAAATTGCGCTATCGCGGTGGTTTCCCCATGCAATCCGGTATATATGTCGGCAAGGTAGAGTCTCATACTGTTTTGGATTTGAATTTGACCTATCAGTTGCCACTTTCAAATGACCGCTTCACGACCTCCTTAAATCTGAATGCCAGCAATTTGCTAAACCAGGGATATCGATCATTTATAGGTTCGCCCTGGATCGGACGCCTGATTACAAGCAGCTTGCACGTTCGGTTCTAATACTTGCAATATTCCCACAAAAAATCCGAATCGTTGTGATTCGGATTTTTTTGTTTTCAGAGATTTACCCAAGCGGCTGATACGGCCGAGATTCTGGATCGCGTTCGGGAAGCCCCAAACTATCCCAAAAAATTGTGTGTTCAAATGGCGTGAGGCGAAAATCCGGAATGGGAACTGGCGCACCGCCCAACTCAGCGGATTTATTTGCCAAAATCCCCGGCAGACAGTATTCAATGGCGCGATACACATCAATCGGCGCCGGCTTGCCAGCGAGAATAGACTGTGTAAAATGTCGGGCGAGTTTTAAGTCCGCACCGCCGTGCCCAGCAGAAGTATCATCGCCATGCGCGCCAAGACCAACAGGTAAAACCTCCCAACCACTGCGATGATCAGCCCCTCGGGAAAAGCGACGAGCGTGTTTTTCATAGCTAAACCATTCGGCACCGCCCTCAACGCCAAAAATGCGATAGCGGTGTTCAGAAGGCCGGGCTGTATTCAGCGTAACCATAATTTTAATAAGCGCACCCTTTGCTGTTTCGAACACCGCGATCTGACCGTCGGAACGCAGAGGCGCGTCGGCACTTCGGAACGGCGCGCTGCGACAAGAAACAGAAACACAGCGGTCATCAATCACTTCGAGCAATGGTCCCAGATCGTGCGTCAGATATTGAATAGGAGGTTGATCGGCGCGCCAGATCGGCATTGCATCCGCATAACCGGCTACCCGCGCTCGAGTCGGCGTATGACGCGAACTATCCGGACGAAAAAGCGTAGCCGGCAAATGGTGAATATATTCGCCTTCGGCAATGGAAATAGGACCAAAGCGATCTTCGGCAACCCACTTGCGGAAATAGCGAAAAAAATCCCAATAACAGGTATTTTCTCCCAGCATATAGGTTTTGCCCGTATATTCAACGGTCTGGCGCAAATTCATACACTCTTCTTGCGTATAAGCCCCGGGCACTTCCGAAAGCACATGACACCCCGCGCGCATCGCCTCACATCCGTGTTCCACCTGCAATTTCCCATTCGTCGCAACCACAACAGCATCGGGTTTGAGATCGAGCAAATCGTCAAACTCGGGCAAGATCGGAGCCGTTGCACCAACCGATGCTATATGTTGCTCGGCGCGTTCTCTCAAGCGCGGAAAGCGGTCGCAAGCACCGATAACCTCTGCCTCTTCGAGAGCGAGAAAATTTTTGAAATGCGTAAAACCGCGACCGAGACCCAGAATACCAACTTTGAGCTTATCCATACTTAACCTCCCCGATCAAACAGACACAATGCGGATATCAATCTCAAATGCACTGACGGGATAATTAATACCCCAGATTTCGAGAACGCTGGGATGAACTTCGCCAATAAGCCCGTAAACGCGCTCGTCTATACAGATCTCGCCACTGCGACCGGGCAAAAATGTGGGATGATCAATCGGCGCAATCGTATATTCAAAATCAAAATAATAGGACAACACCTCGAGATAGCTCTGAACACCGGACAAATTGGCCTCATCACTCGCTTCGAGCGCGCAAAGATAAATATCTGTGCGCGTACCGTAATTTTCCCCCAGAGCGAGAACCCCCACCTCACCCACTTCAAAAATCCGATGCGGATACAGCGCGCGACGGCTTGTGGCTTCGGTCTTGAGCAAACCGGGCAACAACGACCCTCGAATCGCACTGTAATTCTCGGACATGGGATTTGAAATCGAAATAATCTGTGCATCTGGATTATTCATATCCACGGTCTGTTCTTTTTGAGAACAGAGAATCGGCAAAAAGACCTCTTGAAATCCACACCCAACCATGAGATTGCGAAATCGGTCTGCGAGATCCTCTTCTGGCGCGGCTTTGCCAACCGTAAAATCCCGGGGCATCTCGGGATCAAAAGCCTCGTACCCCACGCCGATCACAACATCTTCCACAACATCCACGGGATGCAAAATATCGTCGCGATAAGGCGCTGGACGCACGTTAATACGCCGCTCTCGCACATCAATATCCCGATACCCCATCGCGTTGAGCGCAGTCTGAATCTGCTCCATCGAAACATGTGACCCAACCACCTTGTAAATCTCATCTACATCGACCTCCAACGGCTCGGTCAGATCATAAGGGCACGTCAGAACCTGTCCTCTCGGCGTCTGATATGGATAGCGCACCGTCACGGGATAAATGCGACCGCCCCGGTCAGCCATATTGACCGCCATAATCGCCAGAGACAAAAGAATAGCGTCGAGTTCAGGCCCCGTCGCCTCGCAAAACAAAAACGTATCCCCCACCTCAACGCGACCCAGACTCTGGCTATTAATCACAGGCGGCATGGACAGAACCTCGCCGCGCGAATCGCGGATTAGAGGAAACTTATCCTTCCCCTCGAGAAGATGTGCATACGTTCTGCCCGTGGGATGATCGGACAAAATCTGTCGCAAAGACATCTCAGCCTCAAACTCCAGGGGTACAAAAGCCGTCGCATCGGGATCAACTGCATCGTATCGCACCGGATACACAATATCGGACGCATCGTAAATCCCGATCGCAACAACACTGCGACCACGCCCATACCCATCGGCGAGTTTTTCCTGCGCCTCGATAAGCGCATCCAGTGCCGCATCATCAATCGCAATACCACCACATGCAAAAGCGGCAATATAGGGACGGACATCTCGCAATGCGGGATCGACAATAACCTCCCGTTCCTCCGATACACCAGACGCATTAAAAAAAGAATACTCGGGCTGAACATTCTCCCGATGGCTTTTGAGCAATCGCGCAAGCCCTTCTGCCGACCACAAATCGGGGCGATTGGTATCCTTGAGCTGAATGCGAAGCGTATCGCCCTCTTCAGCATCAATCTCAGCCTTGGCAGTTTCGAGTGCAACACTCAAACTCTCCGAAGAATAAGCCTGCCCTGCGAGACGTTCAAAATCGGGTTTATTGACAGTAATTGTTGGCATCTTTACTCCTACCGCGTATTCCTGACCAAATCCAAATCCGTACTGAACAAATCGCGTATATCGTTAATACCCAGCGCGACCATCGCCATTCGATCAACCCCCAGACCCCAGGCAATAACCGGAACATCCACACCCAGGGGTCGTGTAAGCTCAGGACGAAAAAGACCCGCACCACCGAGTTCGATCCAGCCCAGAACGGGATGCTTTGCCTGAAGTTCTACCGAAGGCTCGGTAAAAGGAAAATAATCGGGCACATAGCGCACATCTTCGGACTGCGCGATCTCAAGGGCGAACAACTTGAGCAAACCGAGCAAACTTCGAAAATTTATCTCCTCGCCCAGAACAATACCCTCAGCCTGAAAAAAATCCGCTGCATGCGTGGCATCGACATCATCCGGGCGAAAGCAACGCGCAAGAGCGAAATATTTACCCGGGATATTCGGTTCTGAAGCAAGCGTACGCCCCGAAAGCGCAGTACCCTGACTCCGCAAAATAAGGCGGCGCGACTGCTCGGGATTAAATTCATATCGCCACCCGCGCGAGCCCGTCTCACCCCCGTTCTGATGCGCCTCCGCCACCCTGGAAAAATAGGGTTCTTCAGCCTCTCGGGATTTCGTCGGCTCCGTAACATAATACGCATCGTGAATATTGCGCGCCGCGTGGAACTGCGGCATAAAAAGGGCATCCATATTCCAAAACTCTGTCTCGACCAGCGAACCCTTCATCTCTTCAAAACCGAGCGCCATCAACCGGCGCCGCACATTATCGAGATACGCCCGATAGGGATGATGCTTCCCAATAAGCACGCGCGGCGGCTTAATCGACAAATCATATCGGCGAAAAGACGCACCCTGCCATGTGCCCTTCTGAATCATTTCCGCCGTAAGACGAGAAATCTCATCCCCCGTGAGATTGGCTTTAACAACCTCCACAAGCACGCGCTGCCCTTCATCCGTAAGGCAATAAACCCGCTCCGTGCGCTCGTCCAGGCGAACAGGTGCCTTGCTCCCCCCGCGTTTGCGGGCATTGGCTTCGATATACTGGACAATATCCTCGGGAAAATCGCCGATCTCAATTCCGGTATCGGAAAATTTCTCAAACAATTCTGGCATCAGTCGATCAAGAAAAAAAGAAGCCCGATCTGTATCGACAATAACAATAGCCCCTTTGTCCAGATCGACAACCCCATCCTTTTTCAAACCGCCAAATGCACTACCCCAGGCACCTCTGTCAAAACGCTCGTCGGCTTGCAAATCCTGGATCCCAACGCGCTCTGCACTCACCCGGGACAAAAGTGCGGTCTCTGGCGTCGCGCCCTTTGAGACAAACTCCCGTCCCACTTCCGTAAGCGAAACCGTCACGCGCGTATTTTCTTCCGTAACTTCCAGCAACTGCTTGGAAATCAACCACTCAACCGCACGCCGAACCTGTCCTTCGCCCATGCCCGCACCACTTTGAAGTTGTGCATCGGACTGCCCGGCACCGGCATTGTTTTCATACACACGCAAAATGCGAATTTCGAGCGCATGTAAAGATGCGAGATCAATCAAGAAAAACTCCAATGTTAGTATTAGACAACAAAAAAGCCCCTTCGTCATCATAGGGACGAAAGAGCTTTCGCGGTACCACCCTATTTGCGCTAAAAAGCACCACTCAGTAGATGGCCATCACCATCCTGTCCATTATCGGTGGACCCACCGGCTCGGCTTAATAGGAAACTATCTTTCCATTCGGCTTTGCAGCTCGGGAGGGAACTTCGCCTGTGCATCCTGTAGATGTGCTCTCAGCCCGGGACACATCCTCTCTGTGCAGTTGGGAACAGACTACTTTTCTCCGTCACAGCTTTGAGGACAAAACATAGAAGTTTGCGCTATAAGTGTCAAGCCGAAAGTCGCAAATCTACCCTCCAACCGTCTTTCCAAATACACTCACAAACAGGAGAAAATCGGGAAAATCAACACTCCCACTCCCATCGATATCGTATTCGGACTCAGCCGATCCAAACGCACCCACAAACAGGAGAAAATCAGTAAAATCAATTACACCGCTACCGTCAAAATCCGATTTGGCCTCCAAAGAAAGCGGCTGAACAACGCCAGAAATCGTCAGCGTATGCTTAGCGCGGTCCGGATCATTACTCAAAATAGTGATACTACCCGAAAACTCGCCTTCCATGGGTTTGGGGAACGTAATCGTAACCGCCTGTGAACCCTCTGGCTCCAGCGTAAACACAGAAGGTTCAAACGTCAAACCAGACACATCGCTCTCTATACCCGTAACCTCCAACGGCGCTGTACCCGTATTCGTAATCGTAAAAGTCTGCTGAACAGTCTTTTCAGCATCAATACTCCCGAAATCAATAGCCGGTTCTCCCACAACGAGCACGGGCGCAGGTGCCGCCTGCACAATCACAGACACGGATACAGTGTGTTTCGCGCGATCCGGATCATTACTCGAAATAGTGATACTACCCGAAAACGTACCCTCTGTAGAACTCGGAAACGTAATCGTAACGGTGCGCGAACCATTGGGTGCCAATGTGAACATCGCAGTATCAAACGTCAGACCCGACACATCACTTTCAATATCCGTAATTTCAAGAGGTGCAGTACCCGTATTCGTAACCGTAATCGTCTGCTGAACAGTCTGTGCAAACTCAACAGTACCGAAATTAACTGCTGTTTGCTGAACTGCAATCGCCGGCACAGGTGCCGCCTGTACAATCACAGAAATCGACAGCGTATGTTTTGCGCGATCCGGATCATTATTCAAAATAGTGATACTACCCGAAAACGTACCTTCCGTAGAACTCGGAAATGTCACCGTCACTATCTGTGAACCATGGGGTGCCAATGTGAACATCGTAGTATCAAACGTCATTCCCGACACATCACTCTCAATACCCGTAATCTCCAACGGCGCTGTGCCCGTATTCGTGACCGTAATCGTCTGCTGGACCGGTTGACCTATCTCAACAGTACCAAAATCAATGGACGTCTCTTGCACTGCAAGCACTGGCACAGGCGGCGGTTGAACGATCACAGAAATTGGCAGCGTATGCTTCGTGCGATCTGGATCATTGCTCAAAATACTAATACTACCCGAAAACGTACCTTCCGTAGAACTCGGAAACATAATCGTAACTGTCTGCGAACCATTGGGTGCCAATGTGAACATCGTAGTATCAAACGTCATTCCCGACACATCGCTCTCAATACCCGTAATCTCAAGAGGTGCAGTACCCGTATTTTTGATCGTAATTGTCTGCTGGACCGGTTGGGCAAACGCAACAGTACCGAAATCAATCGCTGCCTCTTGCACCACAAGTGCTGGCACAGGCGCCGCCTGTACAATCACAGAAACGGATAATGTCTGTGTTCCACTCTTCGGATCATTACTTGAAATAGT
>JAPOXY010000112.1 GCA_026706845.1 Gemmatimonadota bacterium | reverse complement strand
CAATATCGACATATGTGCCGTCAACTCTGGCTATAACATAAAAAACCTCATTGCCCCGCAAAACCCATACTGAACTACCTGTACCGTGCATGAGAACGGGTTCAGAAGGACCATAGGTATGGGGAGGCAGGTCTTCGGGGCCATAAATCTGCACATTTCCATACGTGGGATCCCATTTCAAAAAAAACAGACTATCGCCCTTCAAAACCCAGGCTCTGGACCCACCACCAGCCATCATAACCGGTTCCGATCCATCTGAATCCGGCAATTCTTCAGGACGTTCGACCTCCAGTCTCACAAATGTGCCTTCGCGTTTTGCAGCGGCAAAATAGACATCGTCGCCCCGCAGTATCCAGGCAAAATCACCCGTGCTTTGCAGGAGCAGGACTTCTTTGATCTCCTCGCTACCGATTTCATGGGGACCATAAATCTGCGCCTGTTCAAATTCCCTATCCCATTTGAGATAGTAAATTTTATTCCCCTTCAAAATCCAGGAGGTCACTCCGCTACCGCCTATCATAGCGGGTTCTGGCACTTCTTCATCCTCGGCAAAAACAGACGCAGGTTTAGACAGCGGTAAGCTTGTAGTACAAGCAGAGAAAAGTAAAAACAGGACATAAGTAAAACGCCGATTAGACATTTGCGGTTCTCCGGTTGAGATAAAAATTTTTTTAGACGAACAAATGTATGGGTTATGGAAGAATCAGTCAAGAGGCGGCCAGGATGGGGTGCTTTTAACACTTGTCCCATTAACTATACACGCCAGCAAAATAAAAGTTCTCCCAAAAAAATAATAGGCCACATCGGGCAAACCCGTTTGTGGCCTATTGGAATAGCGGTCCGTATTAATGCAAATAAGATTTCAGCGGACGGCTGCGCGAAGTATGGCGCAATCGCCGAAGTGCCTTCTCTTTAATCTGACGCACGCGCTCTCGAGTCAATCCAAAACGTTCGCCAATTTCCTCGAGGGTAAGAGGCTGTTCGCGATTGATGCCAAAATAAAGTGTAATGACTTCGGCTTCACGAGGGGTGAGGGTAGCGAGGGCTTTTTCTATTTCTCGTCTGAGTGCGTCATCGAGAAGTGGATCGTCGGGAGGGGGTTGCATGCCGTCTTCAAGCACATCGAGCAGATTATTGTCTTCGCCATCTTTAAAAGGCGCGTCCAGTGAAAGATGCCGACTCGAAATTTTGAGTGTATCGCGTACTTCAAAATCATTCATGCCGAGTTCATCGGCAATTTCACCCGGACTGGGTTCGCGACCATACTCCTGTTCGAGACCACTCGAAGCCTTGCCAATTTTGTGGAGCGCGCCAACGCGATTCAGCGGCAGGCGAACAATGCGAGATTGCTCGGCCAGAGCCTGTAAAATCGCCTGTCGGATCCACCACACGGCATAAGAAATAAATTTGAAACCCTTAGTTTCATCAAAACGTTTGGCAGCTTTGATGAGTCCAAGATTCCCTTCATTTATCAGGTCGCCCATCGAAAGGCCCTGATTCTGATATTGTTTGGCGACACTTACCACAAATCTCAGGTTGGCTGTGGTCAACTCTTCCAGGGCACCTTGATCGCCCTTTTTTATTCGTTTGGCCAGCACGACTTCCTGGTCTGCTGTAAGCAACGCGACTTCGCCAATTTCTTGCAAATACTGATCCAGTGATTCATCTTCACGAGCATAAGGTCTTTTAGATAGTCTTGGCACTTCGTCAACCTCTCCTTCTTTGCACAGGGGATTTGCGCAGGTAGATGAACGGTCTGTCTTCCTGCAAGGATAAAGGATTTAGACAAAGGTCTGTGAAACGACAAAGGGAGAATCTTACATGAATACCTCCTATCTTTACCCGATTGCCACTGCCAAATCCCTTCCCTTTCTCGCACGGCAACGGGTTTTAACTTCTGGTGGGGCCAGAAGAAGTTTCTAATCTTCTCTATCTGATTCTTGTAATGATTTGAATTGCGCTTCCTGGTTTTGCAATTGCTCTTCGAGCTTGCCAATAGTCGCGATTTGACCTTGAACCGCTTCAGTTTGTGCCTCAATGGCGGCCTCATGATCTTTGAGTTCCTCGTATATTTGTCCACCAAGTTCGGTAAATGCATCGTGAATGGCGTGGCGGGTGCGCGCAATATCGAGGCGTGCGCGGCCGAGTTTGCCCAGATATTCGGCTTTTTCCGCTGCTGTAGCTGCGCCATCGCGAAGACCTTGCTTGATTTTTTCCCAAAGAGTTTCGGAATTCATTGTGTTTGCTCCAGCATTAAACGTCGGTTTGATTTCTTTTTACACTGCGAAGTTCGGATAGCAACTGCGCTCGATTTGCGCGTGAAATCTCCCGCCCCTGAATAGCAATACCCGGGGTTTCACGAGCAATCTGGCGCAGGCGATGTACTGGCAGACTTTCGAGGTCCACTTCATTCATTTCGTCTATTTCATCCGTTTTTTCCATCAACCCAAAAACATCGACGAGATCCTCATGAGGATTGGGAATCACGTGATGTGCCACCAGAGTGCCCACCTGTTGCGCCGCCTGCACGCCAGCTTCAACCGCAGCCTGCACTGCGCCAACATCGCCTAAAACGCGAATAGAAATAATACCACCTTCTATTTGTTCAACAGCAGACAACTCAACGGCCGCGGCTTTGGTTGCTGCATCGGCCGCTTCTGTAACGCCGACAAAACCCAGCGTTTCAATAAGTCCCAGGGCAGGTTTCATAAATGCTTATTTCCAAACAAAGAAAAGCGGCTACTCAAAACGCCAGGTGCGTATGAACAGCCGCCGAATAAATCCATTCAACGGTGTGTATTTTTGGCAGAGAAAATGAAAATGATGGTATGATCCAACGGAAGGTTCATTAGACTTGCCAATCTACGAATGTGTTGATTTATATGGATACCGCGAGAGTCAAAAGTAACAAATTTGAGGTCAGATGTCACGCATTTTTTTACATGTGAAAGCTATCCTAATGTAGTGTATTGTAATATAGTTATATAGCTTATAAAGGGAACTCATGAGTCACCATTGAAAACGACTCAGCCCCTCAGCAGTACCAAACCAGACATATCCGCCATCGCGAAGAACAACCTGTACCCGCGTGTGTGCAAGCCCATCGTACATCGTGTAATGTGTCCAGAGGTGGCGCGGCACATCTAAAAGAAAAGCCCCTGCGCTCGTGGCAACCCACACCTCATCGCTATTGGCCTCAATTGAGACGCGGTCTCTCCCACCTATCTCGGCGAGGGGATACTCGCGCCAGGTATTATCTCCCGGCCGGTATCGCACGGCTGCTGATGGGACATTTGTAGCAAGCCACAGATCATTGTTGTGCATAGCCAGCGCGCGTACCTTTCGTTTGGCAATACTATGGACCACAGGCCGCCAGGTGCGATCCCCCCGGGCACATTGAAAAAGACCGCTCTCAGTACCTGCCCATATATAATCGGGACCCGCAACCATAGCATTGATAATCGCGTATTCGCTACCCTGCACATAGTCGAGCGAATCGGCTTTAATATCCAGCATAGCCAAACCGCGTTCCGAACCAATCCAGAGAATGTCGTTATCGCGTGCCAATGCCTGCACCCGCCCCCAAAGGCGGGTTTCGCGATAAGTAAACCATTGTCCAGTGCGTCTGTAATACCGCATCAGACCATTGTGGGTGCCAAACCACACATTTTCATCACCGGGTAATATCGTGACAATCTGAGGATCGTCGAGACCGATAAGGCGGTTGGCTTCAAAATACTCCCACGTATTTGTACCAGAGCGATATCGGGTAATACCGCGCGCAGGTGCGCGATAAGTATCTGCGCCCCCAATCCACAACACATCGCCATCGCGTGCAATAGCAGTGACATTTTCTTCCAGCGGACCATAAGTGAGGAATGAAAGCTGACCATCGAGGAGTTCGGCCTGCCCCACACCCAGACCCCATGTGGCGATCCAGAGATGGCGCCACGAGTCAATCAACACATCTGTAATCGCGTAATTGCGCCGGGGACCTATGATCTGGTGCTCGTCGAGATAATAACCAAAGGGCGGAAAAACCGGTGGAATTTGGGGAACTGACCGCGGATTGTGCAGATGTGCAGGAGGTCTCCCCCCCTGCATAACGCTCTGCACGCCAGTGAGCCAACGACCCACACCCGAGGGCGTTTCAAACCACAGGTCACCCGTGTCGCTATCATAAGCAATCCGCTGCACCCTGTTATCGGGCAAGCCATCGCGGGTTGTCAGCGGAGCCAGCCAGGACTTGGCAAACCGGTCATAGCGGCGAATGCCCCCGGTCGTCGCCACAAAAATAACCGTCGGGCTTTCCGCTATAGACGTGACGTAATTCATGCTGGTAAAATTTTCCCAGCGATCACGGTCATACGCGGATGAAGGCGCGGAGAGCAGAACGGTCAGAAGCGCGATGGAGAAATTTTTTAGCAACACCTAAAGCCTTTCGCGTAGTGTGACCCCGAACATATCCCTCGCCGCCTCAAATTCGGGTATAGACGTCTTGCCATTGAGACTCAGTTCAGACAAAATGCGCCCCGTAAGCGGCCCGAACTTAAAACCGTGCCCCGAAAAACCTGCCCCGATGACCACATTGGGATTATCTGGATGGACATCCAGAATAAAGTCCTCAGTACCCGTATTGGTATAAAGACACGTCTCCCAATCGAGAAACCGCGCAACAGGCGGAACAAATTGCGCTTTAATAAATACGCGAAGATCGTCAATCGCGTCCTCCGGCATCTGCGTGGGCACATCGTCGGGATCGTCGTCAACACCACTGACAATATGTTTGGCCAGCTTGATCCCATCGCGCCCAAATTGCGGAAGACCGTAATAACTTATATCGCCCTTTCGCAGGAGATAACCCCAAACCGGAAAAGCCCCCGGTTGAAATTCTTCCCGCGATCCCTCAAGCTGGAAAAACCCAACCGTCTGGCGCGCCACTGCAACCTGCGAATTGAGAACCGGAAGCAAGCGAGATACCCAGGGGCCAGCCGTCACAATAAGGCGTTCCGTTTCAAAATCCCCCGCAGAAGTCTCCACGCGAATGGGATCGCGAGTAATATCAACGCGCTGGACAGTCGTATTTTCGCGGATCTCCCCATCCTGCCTGCGAATCAGATGAATAAGAGACTGAACAGCCTGAGCGGCAGCCACAAGCCCGGCCGTGCGGTCGTACAGAATACCAGCGGCATCTTCAAAGCGAAAGACCGGAAAGCGTTTCCGCCCCTCTTCCGGAGTGAGAGGTTCCACATCCACCCCCACCTCTGTCACAGCCCTGGCATAGCTCGTGTATTTCCCATCTGCTGGACCAAAAAAACAGCCCGGCGTGGGATAGATGAGTTGAACCCCTGCATCGCGCTCGAGCTGAGGCCACGACTCGCCGTGTGCAATTTGCATAAGACGCACATAATCTGCATTCACATAAGCACTGCGGGTAATACGCGAATCCCCGTGTGAACTGCCCCGGCCATGAGCGAGCGCAAACTGTTCAATCAGCCCAACATCACGTACCCCCTGCCGCAAAAGATGATAGCATGTACACAGGCCATTGATGCCCGCGCCGATGATGAGTGTATGGTATGTAGAAGACATAGTTGTATGATAAAGGGATTGCTGTAACGCGCCTCAAATGTCGTGATTCATCACATGCCCCAGATATCGATCTCAATTCCACTGCGCGACGTCTGGCGACGGTGGAATACCTTGTCCGCCCAGCGCCTGCCTTCACGACGGTCAAAGACTACCAGATGCCCCGCTTCTGCAGCGCACCGATCCATATATTCCGAGGTCTGTTCCAGGCCATCGGCAATGGTTTGTTCCAGGCCCTTATGGAGAATTTTGCACTCAATCACGATTTTGCGCGTCTGACTGCCCTGCGGCCAGACGATCAGCAGATCCGTGCGCATCTGGCCAAGGCCATATTCTCGTTCAATGCGTCCACCGCTGTTGACAATGCGTTGGAGAAAGGCTTGCAACAGCAACTGTGGACCGGCTTCCCGATACTCGAATCGCGTTACCCAATGCTCTGAGTGCTCGCGGAAGAAGGTCTGGAACGCGGTCATCAATTTGACCACATTCAGGCCACCATCGGCATTGACGTACCAGGTGGTGTCCTGGACAAGACCCGCTTGCGCAGCGTAGGTCAGTTCGCGCGGCACGACTTCGGCATAGATGGGGTTGGCGATGCGCAATGGATCATCTTCGGCGATCAAGCCCAGATCGCGGACGTATTCGAGGTCTCGGGCAGAGAACGCACTCTTTTCTGCCCCGCTCAAAAGCGGTTCGACAACGCGGCGCACGCGGTCTTCTTGTAATTTGTCCGCCAATTGATCCAGATGCGTCTCTCGGCGCAGGATGAGTTGCTCTTGCGCTTCGCGGATGTCGTCTGCGGTGATCATACAGAGTCGGTCTGCGGTATCACCGTCCTGGAAGCAGGTCTCGTCAGCCAGTGCATTGACCAGCCACGGCTGTCCTTGTGTCTGCGTCCAGATCAGTTCCAGCGCGTCGGGGGTGAACACCTGTCCCGTATCTTCGGTGTGCTGACCGAGTAATGCATGTACCTGATCCCTTGAGAAGTCGCCCAGGCGCAATGACTGCGCCTTGATGTTGAACGCACTGCCACCGGCGACGAGCGCGTTCTCTGCTGTTGACTGGATGCGGTAATCGCGCACATCGCGCACGCCGCACAATATCACGCTTTGCGGAAAACTCGCCGGACGCAGATCGTAGCCTGCTCGCAATTGACGCAACACGGACAGGAGCGCGTCGCCAATCAGGGCATCGATCTCGTCAATGAGTAGCACCAATGGCTTCGGGTCGGCCATCGCCCAGTGCATCAATGCCTCCTGTAAAGCAGCACCCGGCCCAACCTCGGCAAGAAGACCAGGCCAGATTCCGGTCAAAAATTCGTCGCCGAGTGTCAAGCGTGCCCGAGACGCCAATCCGGCCAAAATGGTGCGCGTCACCTGTTCCACATCTTCGCGACCGGCTTGCCCACCTTCGACATTGACGTACACACAGCGATAGTCGTCCCCCGCGTTGAGCAAGTCGCGCAGAGCCAGCAGGGCAGATGTCTTGCCCGTCTGCCTGGGCGCGTGCAGGACGAAATAGCGTTTGTCTCGGATGAACCTGAGAACCTCGGTGAGGTTGAGCCGTTCCAGGGGCGGGATGCAATAGTGGTCCGCAGCTACCACTGGTCCGCTCGTGTTGAAGAAGCGCATCGCTGTGTCTCCCTGTCTGATGCATTAGCTGCCCTGAATATATACAACATTGAGAGAGAAAGAGAAAAAATTTGGTTCCGCTGCCAATCGGTGAGACGTGAGGGAAATACCACAGAAACATATCATTTGACAACTACCCTGTGTGTCTGGAGTTACCCCGTTTTGTTGGAGTATTTAGGGGTCGCCTCATCCATTCCAACCCTATTATCTTCCACCTCGATAACAACCGCATCGTTCTCAACCCGCTCTAAAACTCCCTTTCCTTAACGCTGTAACTACGCACACATCCACAAAAGAGACATTCTGCCTCAAGGGTCATAAAAACTGCCATTATGACTGAAATTGGGTAGCAAAATCGGCACTCCTCGGATTAAATAATGGAACAAAAATTAGTATTTAGTTGTAAATAAAGTAATTAGCCGAATTTAAGGTTTCAGGCACGGATATTGCTTTAAAAATGGTAAAGTTGATATACCAAAGCGGTCAGCAGTCAGCAAAAACCTTCTGGATCGCGGCTTACACCATGCCGCGATGACGGCTTTCAAGTACAGCACCTGATTTGCTGATAACTGATGGCTGATGGCTTATAGCTAATTATTCCAAGGAGCATCTGATCATGGCAAACGACAACCCCCTCACAAGCGTAAATGCAATCGAAGCGTATAGCATCCCATCTGAATTACCTATGCTGGTAACATCTGAAGTGGTGATCTATCCCCTCATGGCCGCCCCCTTGCTATTGGAAGACGAACGCGCGGTAAAAGCCGCGCAAGCGGCAATAGACGCCGGGCACAAAGTAATCGCCATATTTGGAGAACTGGAAGAAAGCGATACCGAAGAAGACATCCGCCGGGAGTCTCTATATCCCGTAGGCACTGCAATCTACATCGCGCGATCCGCGGAAATGCCCGACGGCCGCATGCAAGTACTCGTACAGGGCATGGCGCGACTATCACTCATAGATGTATTGCAATCGCAACCTCATCCCATAGCACAAGTTGAGAAAATAGCATCAGAAATAGAACACAACACCGAATTGGAAGCACTCGCGCGCAATATATTCGGCCAATTCAAAAAAGCAGTAGCACTCGCCCCCAATGTACCCAGAGAAGTTGGGGCAGCCTTAGACGCCCTCTCAGAAATAACCCATAAAGCAGACTTCATCGCCTCACAGCTCAACGTGGGATTTGAAGATCAACAGAAAATACTAACCGAGCGCAATCTGTACCGACGACTGGAAGCCATCAACCAATTCCTCAATCGCGAAGTTGAAATACTGGAACTGCGGGAAAAAATCAGTTCAGAAGCCGCGGGATCCATGGAAGACGCACAAAAAGAATATTTTTTGCGCCAGCAACTGCGGGCAATTCAAGATGAACTGGGCGAAGGAGAGGACATCGGCGCCGAAATCGAAGAACTGCGCGAAAAGATCAAAGCCGCTGGCATGTCCGAAGAAGCAAAAACAGAAGCCGAGCGCGAACTAAAACGCATGGCACGCATGCCCGAAGCCTCTGCCGAATACACCGTATCGCGCACCTATCTGGACTGGCTCGTCGAACTCCCGTGGAACAAAAAGACAAGCGATCAATTAGACATCAAAAAAGCCGAGCGCGTCTTGAACGCAGACCACTATGGATTGGAAAAACCCAAAGAGCGCATCCTGGAGTACCTCTCCGTCCGCAAATTGAAAGACGACATGCGCGGACCTATCTTGTTACTCGTCGGACCCCCGGGCACGGGCAAAACATCACTGGGCAAATCCGTCGCACGCGCACTCAACCGCAAATTTGTCAGAATGTCATTGGGCGGCATCCGCGACGAATCGGAAATTCGGGGACATCGCCGCACCTACATCGGCGCACTGCCCGGACGCATCATACAGGGACTGCGGCGTGCCGGCACAAAAAATCCCGTATTTATGCTGGATGAAATCGACAAACTCGGCGCGGATTTTCGCGGCGATCCCTCCGCAGCACTACTGGAAGTCCTGGACCCAGCGCAAAACAACACCTTTGTGGATCACTACCTCGACGTCGCCTTTGACCTCTCAGAAGTCTTATTCCTCGCCACTGCCAACTCGCTCCACACAATCCCACCGGCACTCATGGACCGGATGGAAGTACTGGAAGTATCGGGATATACCGAAGCCGAAAAAATGGAAATTGCGCGACGATACCTGGTCAAACGCCAGATATCAGAACACGGATTGACCCCCAAAAAGGCATCCTTCGACAAAGCGGCCCTGCAAGAAGTAATCCAGCACTACACCCGCGAGGCTGGCGTGCGAAATCTGGAGCGCGAAATTGCAACCGTAACGCGCAAAGTAGCCCGCAAATTTGCCCAGGGCCGCAAGCGACGCGTACACATCCATCAAAAAAACATCGCCGAATATCTGGGACCGCAAAAATTCCGCCACGAAGTAGCCGAAGAAGATCACGAGGTGGGCGTCGCCGCTGGCCTCGCCGTAACATCTACCGGTGGTGATGTCCTCTTTGTCGAAGCAACAGTCATACCCGGTAAAGGCGAATTAAATCTAACCGGACAGGTCGGCGATGTAATGAAGGAATCTGCGCATGCAGCCATGACCTATGTGCGGTCGCGCTGGCATGAACTGGGGCTAAACGCGCAGTTTAACAAAAACCAAGATGTACACGTCCACGTACCCGCAGGTGCCGTACCCAAAGACGGTCCATCGGCAGGCATTACCATTGCCACAGTCCTCGCATCAGTATTCACCAATCGGCCCGTTCGCAAAGACGTGGCAATGACAGGCGAAATTACACTGCGCGGCAAAGTACTGCCCATCGGCGGCGTACGCGATAAAGTCCTATCAGCACACCGCGCAGGTGTAAAAACAGTAATCTTACCCGAAGAGAACCGCAAAGACGCACGCGAAATACCCGACACAGCGCGCAAAGACATAAGAATAGTATTTGCATCGCACATGGATCAGGTTCTGGAAACCGCCCTCATGAAACGCCCCCGCAAGCCAATGGCTGAGGTGTTCAGTGTGAATTGAGACGTATCCCGACCACGGGCGACCACAGGGGGTGCCTCTCACTTCATACTTCTCACTTCACACTTGCTTCTCTCACCCTTCAAAATACTCCACAAATTTCTCAAAAACAGGCTCCGGAACATAGCGTCTCACAACATCTTGCCAGCCATCGGGACCCACCAGCCCTTTGATAAAACTGGAACTGATCTCGGCAATCTCTCGCGGGGGCATCAAGAAGATAGTCGTAATCGTATCGTCGAGATCGCTGTTGATATAGCGCATCCTGCGCTCAAACTCATAGTCGCTCTGCGTGCGAATACCCCGCACAATATAACCTGCGCCAATACCGCGTGCGTAATTGACCAGAAACTGATTTTCGTAACTGGCGACAACGACATTATCGAACTGCGACGTGGTCTCACAAAGCAGATCGAGCCTTTCCTCCAGTGAAAACGTGTAGTCTTTATCCGGATTGATCCCAATAGCGACAACGAGCTGATCGAAAAGCTCTGCAGCCTCCTGAATAACCCACAGATGGCCGTGGGTAACGGGATCAAAGCTGGCGGCATAAACGGCTTTTTTCATCGTTTTCCTCATGAAATATCGGTGAGTGCCCAGGCAATGAGACCGAAAGTAATGAGTTGTGGTCGGCGGTCTTCATCCAGCAAATAGTGGACGGGCAAGATACCTTCGCCAGATTGAACACAAGTTGTATAAGAGCCGATAGAGAGTTCAACAGATCCATCGGCAACGAGCTTGTGATTGGAGCGCAAGAGAGACAGATCTTGAATCAGATCAAACGCCATTGGCAGAGAGTGCTTGCCACATAGCAAAATGTGGGGGAGTGTCCAATGGCTAAAGACCGGAAGCGTCGCGCGGTATTTGTATGCCCCATCTCGCGACTGGATATGACCATTGTTATTTTCCCAGCTTTCGCGCAGTTCAGAAATCGGAACCGGCTCCCCCTCGGCATCGGCGCGATAATTGTACAGCGTCCAGGATTTGAGGGTATCGTCGGGATTGCAAATCACATCCGCCTCAAAAATAGTCGGTTCGCCGCCAATGTGGGTTTGCTGGCGGATGCGATACGTGCCGCCCTGTTCGCGCCCAATAGTCAGCGAGCCATACACGGTATTGGGGCAAGGCGGCGGTTGCGCGGGCGCAAAGGACCAGTTGAGGATATCGTAAGTGAGCGTAGCGCAATCGGCATTCACGATAGACGTCTGGACCGGCGTGAAACCCGAGAGAAAATCGCGGATGGGTTGAACGGCATAGGGACCAATAGTGTCAATAGCCATGGGGTCAGGCCTCGTTGAGAACGGAAAGATACCAATCGATATAGTCGCGATAGACATTGCCGCGCTTCAGCCTGCCGAGATCGATTTCAGGCTCGGGATACATTTCAATTTGGGATATGTACTCGCGAAAATGTGCCCGGTGGCGTGCGACAATATCTCCACATTGCGCTTCATCGGCGAGATCTTGCGTTTCGAGCGGATCGTTTTCAAGATCGTAGAGACGCGTGTTATCCCGTTCAATAATGCTTTTGTAACGCGCATCGCGCACAGCAACCGATAGCCGACCAATAGAAGTTTCGCCGATGACATAGGTGCGCCACGGGACATCGCGCCGTTCAAAAATGGGACGCCATGAACGCGCAATAGTGGTCTTGGGCAAGGGCGGTGCGCCGGCATAGTCGCATATCGTGGCGGGAATATCGACGCCAGAGATGAGATGCTCGACATCCCGCACGCCTTCGGGAATACGTCCGGGCCACCACGCAATGGTGGGCACGCGAAACGCTTCTTCTTCGAGGAACCCCTTGCTGGTCTTGCTGTGAAAGCCGAGGCCATCGCCGTGGTCAGAGGCAAAGATGACAAGGGTGTTGTCAGCGTAAGGCGATGCGCGAAGGGCGTGCATGACGCGACCAACTTCGGCGTCAACCATCTCCACCATGCGGTAATACTGATAGATATAATACTGCCAATCGCGGCGCGACCAATGACGAGTACTGGGCCGCCCGCGCCGGGCGTATTCGTCGTCGAAATTGCCCGGAAGAGGCGGAAGATCGCCCTCAATTTTCGATGCAAAACCGTATTTGCCCGGGCCGCCGTGAGACATGGCGGGAAAGCAGCAATCGTGCGGGTTAAGGAATCCAACGCTCAAAAAGAAGGGTTTATCAGACGCGCGATTTTTCAGATAGGCAACGGCTGATCGGGCGACATTGCCGTCGTTGAGTTCGCCCATGCCGTGCTGGGGTTGCAACACGTCAAAGCTCGCGTGTAAATCGCGTCCCGTGACATGCCATTTGCCCGTGTACACACAGTCGTAATTTTCGCGGCGCAGCCACTGACCCAGGTCCGGGATACTGGGATCAATAGGATAGGAATTGACGACAACACCGTGTTCTTTGGACATGCGCCCCGTGTACCAACAAGCGCGCGATGGACAGCACTGGGGCATGGCACAGTAGGCATTGGTAAAGGTATAGCCTTCGCGCACGAGCTGGTCAATAGCAGGTGTGTGTACGTATTCGCAGCCGAGCGCAGAAATCGCATCGGCGTGCATCTGATCGACGTGTATAAAGAGAATATTGGGTTTCATGATTACTCCCAACGCTAAAGCCGATGGGTTTTACGGGCTATCTGATAAGCACTATTATTGAGCCACAAGGCGGTCTTCATTGAGCAAATTGCCATCCACCCCAAAATGTCGGAAAATAAGAACGGGAATATTATTCTCGCGCTCCACCACACCCTCCAGAAAACCACCGATAACATTGAGATAGCGGTGCTCGGGCAGCCGCTTATCCTCAGACCATCCACCCGCGTGTTCATCGCTGGCAGGACCACAGGAATATTCTCGCACCCCTGTTTCTGCATCAACAGAGACGTATTGCCAGTGCCGGTCACCGCAAACAACCACCATATTTTTTTGTCCCGCGATAAACTGGCGCAATTCATCCCCCTCATGAGAGAACACCTTATTGGCGTGGTTGTCTTTTTTATTTTCGCGGTCAGGACCAACCACTGGCGTGGGACTGATGAGAATGCGGAACGCGGCATCGGAAGCCCGCACAGTATCTTTAAACCAGACCTTTTGCTCCTTTCCCCAGATGGTCTTTTCAGGACCATCTGTCATCGTATTTGGACTCCGAAAATCGCGGCCCTCAACCATCCAGATCTGCAAATCCTTACCCCAGCGCACCGTTCGATACGTGCGGTCACCTATCCCAACCTGCTCCCGAAAAACAGCCAGACCCTGCTCAAAAGTAAATTCCCCCATAAACGGCGTCTGTTGACCCGGCCAACAATCGTTCATCCAGGTATCGTGATCATCCTTAATAAAATAACTGGCAACCTCCCGGTGCAATGCAACATTGGTAGGCAGGCTGTACATCCGCGCCCAGTGCCAGCGCGCCAGAGACAGATTCTTGGCCCGGCTGTCGTAATAAACGATATCCCCTGCATGCACAAAAAAATCGGGATCGCGCTTTAATATACTCGCGTAAATGCGATAGCCTCCCTCAGGTGCATCTTGATCGCCATAAGCCTGACAGGTAGAAACGTGAAAAACAACACGGGCGGACTGATCCTCAGGAGGTGCCGTGCGAAAAGGCCGGTAGAGCGCTGGGTGATATGTT
>JAPOXY010000111.1 GCA_026706845.1 Gemmatimonadota bacterium | reverse complement strand
CCCCGCCGCCTGATGCAGCAAGCGGCGAGCGCGGTAGGCATCGCGCGCCAGCACAACCATTGCGCCGCCCAGTCGCTCCGACCATGCCTGTTCGGCGAACTCAAGCGTCACATCGGTGTGTAACGTTGTGTCAGAGAACGGGATCAGCAAATCATCCAGCGGTGGATGGGCGGCATAATCCGCGCCGCGCACCGGCAAACCACCCAGCGCCCCCACAGGGCAAAAGCCGCCCAGCCATAATGTTCCCCAGTCGACTGGCAAATTCATCGTGTTCTTCCTCCTGAATTATCAAGCGTTTTGCTTACAGTCCGCGCAGGCGCCGAAGAGTTGCAATCGACTGTCGGTGATTTGGTGCCCGCTGGTGTGCTGGCTTTGCTGAATCAGATCGTCCAGGGGTTGCCTGTCGAGATAATCCGCGCGTCCGCAGTCCAGACAGATGAACAGCATCATGAGCTCAGGCAGGGTTGGTACGAAGTGACTGCATCCCTGATAACCATGAACGCGGCGTATTAAGCCCAGGTTCTCGAGCTTCTCGACCATGCGGTAGACCGTCGCTCGGCCAGTTTTCGGGCGCGACTGGCGGGCGAGATCCCAAGCCTGCTCGGCGCTGAGCGGATACTCGCTGCGCGAGAAGATTTCAATCAGCGTCTCTTGAACGCTTGTCACACGGGAGCCGCTCTCGACGAGCGCGGCCAGCCAGTCTTCGGGATTGATCGCTTTGCTGAGCATGAGACATCCAATCTTGCGCTTCTTATTGATACTACGTATCATTTATGCACTTATTGATACTATGTATCAATAAGATTGGCAACGGGAAATTTGAAACGAGTTCAGGATGAATGTAGGAGACAAATCCATAAAAAAACTTCTAATGCATGTGCGCTGCTCTTGACGCTTGCATTCCCGTTAATCGCTAATGCGCTGGACGGAGGCGCCTTCCCCGTCACGATTGAGAATTGCGGCAGCCACAATCCCGACTTGCCTGAAGGCGTATCCGCCTACATGTGGCATCAATGGCCGGACCACATCGTGACCATGGTGCAATACTTCGAACAAGACCAGAATGCGCTGGACGCAGCGGAGATCTATCCACCGGTGTATCAGACGCACGGCACAAATTACATCGAGCCGGGGACCTCTCCCTGATTCTGTCCCGGGCGCCGCGTAAACGCTGCTATCGCTCGAAAAGATGGGCTGGTCGCCGATCCGCCCGTTTCTCGTTTGGATAGCAGAAGGCAGCGCAGTTTCGGAGATTCGTTTGCAAGCGCGCGGACTCAGTTGATGCGAGGCGCGGAAAAGCGGTAAAACTTTTGTCGCCAGCAGACGGCTTTTATACTCGTTTAGCGCCCATCCGGTGGAGCGTTCTGGGCGCCGTGATTTTTCTTGGCCAGTGCGGCTCGCTAATTCTTCGTCTGTCTCAATGGTCTCTCTTGGCTTAGGGCCACCGTTCGAGGCGGTCCAAGCGCCGATGAACCCTGTCTGCCTTGCCATTGATGCAACTGGCCCGTTCGTTCAAGGTCGCCAGCCCAACTTCCAACTTGAAGCGCTTGTCGAATATCGTCCCCAGCTTGCTGATTATCTCTGTGTCAGGCTCGCCTTCAGCAGGTTGAATATCGTTCTTCAGTTTCATGAGAAACGCACCAGCCCGATCGCATCTTGCTCATACTATTACCATACGGGCAATTCGTGCGTGCGGGATTATAGGTCGATTAACGCGGCTTGAGGATTCCGTCCACAGGCCCGCCATCGCCCCTTTTCATCGCGACGCTGCCGTGTCTTCAAGCTTCGCTGGGCCAAGACCTTCTCCCAGCGCATCAAAGGCCGCGTTCAGGCTCTGCGTTATTTCTTCAGGGCTTGACACGGACGACTTCTCGAGAAGGCGATCGAGAAAATCGCTCAACTGCTGGCGCTCCTCCGCAGTCAACCGGACAACCGCGCGCGATATGTCTTCCGTACTCGGAAGGGCCCGGGCCTTGCCAGCCGATAAACCGTTTCTCGCCGCCCAGGCTGCATACTTGGAATAAGCAACCGATAATGTTTCCTGCACAACGAACACAGATTCTATTGCGAAATCGGGTATGATGGTCACCTGTCGCAGGAAGACGCCAGAGGATCGCACATGCAAACGAACGTAACGTAGGAGGAAGATTGGGAGTTGGCTGGGCAAAGAGCACAAGCCGCCAACGTTTCGGTTCGAGAATGGCTGAACGGAGTAGCGACTTACGATGAGAAGCGCAAGCGCGACCTGGCGGAATTCCAGGCCAGATGCCGCCGGTCGCTAGAACGAGCAAAAAACGGTGAAGGAACTCCCTTCAATCCAGATACATTTCTCGAAGACGCGAAGCGCTGGGCCCAAGAGCGAGACGAAGCCAACATTCCGACAAGCGATGACCAAAAGCCCGCAGATGCCCTCTGCTGAGTTTCGCCGGAAGCTAGGATTGACCTTTGCTGTTACAGAGGCGCTTTGATTACGGTAATCGGGCTGATCTGCTGATACGATGACAGGGCCACTTTGATTGCGGTAATTTGGTTGAGCGGCATAGAGATCTTTTCACCACAAAGGCAATTATGCTGACTTGTCCTTTGTCAGGTGTTGATACTCTTGATTTCCATTCAGTAGTCGTGTGATTTCGTTAGGAGGAAACTCCATTTCTTTGAGGAAGCAGATTTGCAAGAGCATCCGCATTTTGCGGGTAAATTCATAAAGTTCATCATCCTTTAGCACGTCACTATTGCGTTCTCCATCGCGATGCGTGAAGTAGTTTCTGGTTTCGACCAATCTGTGAATAAAGTCTCGTGGATTGCCGGCTAATTTCTGTATATCATCGCTCTGCTCTGCTAAGACATCTCAAGAATTCTTTTGAGCCGCGTCCGAAATGAATAATGATTCCCGTATTTGAGCATGCCTTCGAGAGCATCTCTAAGCGAATTGTCGACGCAATCGGGGATGGCAACAATAAGCGCAATTCTGATAAATTCATATTCATCTTTGGTAAGATATTCGCCTCCGAAAACATTTCGGTGGTAGGCCTCTAACGCCTGTGCCAAACTCAAAAGCTCAGAATCCAGAACAATGAGTCTGCTATAGTGCTCTCTGAAGTAGAGATCGTATGTGGCTCTCAACTTCTCTGAATTTCGTATCCAACTGGCTAAATATCTTGGCAGGTCCTCTTTCACGTCGTTATACGCAAACAACATCGGCCACGGAGTCAATCGTTTCTCTTTTTCCGTGAAACCGGTTATTGGAAAATAGATGCTTATCCCGCCACGATCTTCCGAAAGTAGACCTGATACGTTTACGGGGAAATTCGTATTTCCAGTAGCCAGTGTCAGAAAATTGGGCAAATGGACATTGATGTATGTCAGGTACTCGATAAAGCGTAAAGGCTCAGCTGGAGTTACAGTTACAAGATATTCATCCTTCAATGACACATCTGTCAAAGAAGACTTCCAGCTAGATGCAGACCAGATTTCAATTATTGCGTTGTCCACTGGTATTTCTTTGGGTTCAGGGGTGGTATAGCTTACACAATAGTCCTGCACACGCTGATAGTCTGTACGCCTCATTTCAAAGTCAAAGTTGTTTTGAGACATCCAATCGTCTAAGTACGTGTACTTTGCAGACACATTTTCAAATACCATGTCCTTAACGGTGTCGAACCAATAACCATATCCTGTGAAAATGTAGTCAATGATCAACTTTGTGTTCGCAATCCCCCCCTCCCCGAGATGTTGAGGTCTCATAACAACCTTGTAAAGTGACACACTTTCCTGATCCACTCACGAAACCCTGAATGATTTCAAACTCTTTCCACAAATTCATTCCATAGGGATCTTCGACGTCAAGATTGCCCAATAGCTCAAGCACTCCCCCAGTCTTAGGGTCGAACGACAGTTTTCCGGGGATCGCCTTGTCAGGTATTCCGCTAATGGGCTCGTTGGGTTCTTCGGGAAGCCACCAGTAACCCAAGTGCTCAAAGCCTTTCACAGAACCTCCAGTCAATACGAATGCGACGCTTTCTGATACCAAGGCAATAGCAGCAGAAAATCAGCTACTCTCCACAATCTCCCGCTCATCCTTGCTCAACCCGTAGAGTCGATACACCAAGTCATCGATCTTCTCGTCCGCGGCTTCAATTTTCTGCTCAATCACACCGCGCTTAACCAGCGACACGCCGGCGAACTGCCGGTGCAAGTCCAGCATCTCATCGACCAGCTTGACCATTTCATCGTGCATTTAAACATCGGCGGGGTTGTCAAAGTCGATGGTGCGGATTGGCAGAGATGCAAGCTCGTTTCGTTGTACGTGCAAAGTGGGAAAAGAGGTCTCATAATAGAATCGCAAAAGAGTAGAATTGATGAGGCCTGTGAGGTATTTGAGCCTGGCAGGATTCTTTTCCTTATCTGCGATAACTAATACGTCCTTCACATAGTAGTTTTCATCTTCGAATGTTCCGCGAAGCCCCTCGCCCGTATCGCGTACTAGAACTTTCGGTTGTTCGAATTTTGCCTTAGTGCCTGGGCGAGCGGTACGGCGATGTTTCCTCATCTGTTGCGGCAGATAGTGTACGTATTCACCAACAAACTCGTATGAATAACTTGATATGTTTTCACCGCGCAGAAGTCTTTTGTAGTCTTGATCATCTTCATCAATCACATATGTAAGGAATTTGGAATCGCCACCCGTCTTG
>JAPOXY010000110.1 GCA_026706845.1 Gemmatimonadota bacterium | reverse complement strand
AATAATCTCTGGTATTCTCAGCCGACCAATCAGTCGTAACATGGTTCTCACGTTGATATTCTCGCATTTCCACGCGTTTGCCAAGTCGCCTGAGACCGAGGAATGTCTCCCGTGAATTCACCGATCCGGGCACATCCTGAGTTCCGCATATAACCAACACAGGTGCTTCGACCTGGTCGAAAGCAAAGAGCGGCGAGTTCTTAATATAGGCATCCCGTTTCTCCCAGAGACTTCCGCCATTTCGCGCTTGCTTCCCTTCGCACCACCCTATTCTTGCTACATCTATAAGATAGGTACTGGTCATATTGATTCCGAACGGCGCATTGGCAACCGCGGCACGAAAAGCCCGTGTTTGCGTAACCAATGCCATCACACCATAAGCACCATAGCTGTGACCCCAAACGCCAATTCGATTTTTGTCGGCAAAACCCATTTCTATGACACGATTAACAGCGGGCAGTGTTACGCCCACAATCTGACCAATTGGACTATTGTCCTCCATGATCGAATCTGGATAGAGTGCAGCATAACCGGCACTGGTGAGCAACCGCGCTTCCGAGTTATACCTATCGCGCCTTGAAAAATCACTCCCAGGATAGATGGTGACAATCATGGGTAGCCGGTCTCCCGCCCGAGCATCTCTGGGAAGGAAAAGAGCCGTCTTCTGTACGCGACCATTCGCGTCCTTAAACTCTATGACTTTGCGCACCGGTTGTTCCACATCTCGTCGCCAGGGATTGATCTTAAGTAATGTCGTTGCTCCTCCACTGTCGAGAGGGTACGCATGTACCGCCTCTCTGCCACGAGCAAAAACGAAACGCTTGGATGCTATTAGAGTGAACTCATCAGGACTTGAAAATGGCGCAGGACATACCGTGGTCGTCTCGCCGGAAACGGAGTGGATGCGGACGATATATCTCAAATTATCACGTTTGTCAATTGCGTGGGCAAGAATATTGCCCTGATCATCCGTATGGAGGACCGATTCGCCGTACCGTTGCGCAATCGCATTTATCCTCAAATGATTGCCAGTCGAATCCTTCAACAACTGCCGATTCTTACCGTCCTCAATAGAAAGATGATACAAACATCCTTTTTGGAGCCAAATAAGGCGCGTACCATCCTCGGTCCACCAGGGCATTTGAAAGTTACCCAGGGACGAAGTGAATTCTGTCACCATTGTAGGCTCAGTAGATCCATCCGCCGGTGCGAAGTAGAGATGTTGCGGTTCTCCCTTCCCACCGGTGATATAGCAAATTGTCTGGCAAGTGGGCGACCACGATAAATGACAGGTATAACTGTTGACAGGTACTTCCCGAGCGACTGCATAAGGCTCGCGACCGTCAAGTGGAACAATATTCACATCGGCAATAGTGTGAGGACGATCCACCGGAGATGCAATTTTATTAAGAAGTGCAACAGCTTGCCCATCCGGAGCCATACGCGGGATACCTGGCGTGAGACTGGGCGCATACTCCGTAACAATGCCTGAGCTTATCTCCACAACGCCGACGCAGTTATCAATACCGGGCTGTTCAAGGAATGGGCTATGCTGATCTGAGGCTGGCTGTTCCGGAGTGTATGACCGTACAATGATGTCAGGAGATTTTGTAGAGACATGGGCGCTCGGGATCAACCGCACGATGATGCGGCGACCATCGGGAGACCATTGGGGAACGTCGAAGTTAAATCCCCAGCCGATCACAGCGTTGGATACGAGGAATACTTCGCGCGTCTGTCTGTTCCACAATCCAACACACGCCTGAGCATCTTGTGAAACGACATAAGCGGCAAGCGTTTGTCCGTCTGGAGACCAGCGACCTGCCCAGCTCATTTGTAGATCAGAAAATGGCTCTATGGACTCACCTGTTTCAACGTCTATAAGGACAATGTATGCGCCGTTCTCACCATAATTGGTATCGTCTGTCACGCGACGCTTCCCCTGGCTGAGTGTTACAGCAAGCAATCCGCCATCAGGCGAAATATCCCACGGGCAACGACTGGTAAACTGGTTGATGTTCAACAAGTCATCAACAGTGAATAGTCGCGACATATTGATTCCTCCAGAGTGGCTGACAACGTCATTTCGCTACGAGTATGAGCATAGTTTTATGCTTCATACCAAAAACCATTATGAGTCACGCGATCGTATCAGAGTATCTACCCCGTATTTTCCTGAGCCGATAACCACGAACATCCCTGTAATAACCAGGTACAGAAATGCCATCTCCTTCGTGCTGAATGGATCCGCTGCGTGTTGTAAGAACCCGGCCACCAGCATGGTCGAGCATATCAAAAACGCCCCTGGCCGCGTGAGTAATCCCAGTGCCAGCAATAGCCCCCCGCCAAACTCCGAAAAGGCTGCCATCCAGGCAAAAAACTCGGGTAAGGGAAACCCCAAATTTTCTATAACGGCCACAAACTGCTCGGAAGGTGGGATCTTCCCCAATCCATGTCCCAATGCCATACTCAACCCTACAAAAACCCTGAGAATCGCCAACCCGACATTTGCCGGGATCGACTCAATAACCGCTCCGCCAAATACAAGTCGCTTAATCATAAAACCACCTCCATATTAAGGTTTACAGACGTCGTCATTTACTCAGAGAGTTCAATAGTATCTCTGAACATCGCTGCTGTAGTCGATATGACCTCATCCCAAAGCCTGCGTCCCAACTCGGCACTCGCCCTGGTCGCATCGCCAATGACGCCAGTGTCTGAGTATCTTGTGAAATCGAGATGCGGATCATCCCAATTCACTTCTCTGGAACGGGATGAAGGGATACTTCCGAGTCTAACCGTGTCCGGGCGTTGATACATAGCAATTGAGGTCGTAAAACTATCGGCATGACCACCGGGAACGCTGGGATCAGCTACGCGGCACCAAATGTCGTGATATGGGAGAGGTGGAAGACAAGCCTTGCATCCTGGATGGAATTTTGCGTTGAACCTGTCCACCGCCTCCTGCAGTCGATGCTCACCGCAGCCGCGCCAGACAACAACAGTACCAAAGCCCTGTTCTGCCAGCGATTCAAGGACGAAATAGACATACGCTTCATGAACAACGTGCGGGATGTTGACATAGCCCGAGCCAAAGCCCCGATGTTCGGGTGTGGGTCCAAATGGCATGGCTGGCAAAACCAGAGCACGTACATCGTGACAGCGTGCCGCATACTGTACAGCCTCCAACGCAACAGCTTCCGCAAACCAGGTGTCGAAATCTACCGGCAAATGCGGACCCTGCTGCTCGGTGCATCCCGTGGGTACAATCGCCAAGCATCCATCATCAATAAGATCTTTGATCTCTAAGTATGTATAATCAGTGAATTTATGGGATTTCATCTTGACTCATTCACACGTTGATCAAATCAATAGAAGAAGGACCCGTTTGTACCCTGTAATAGGTCCTTGTCCTGTCCGCGAAGTAATCCTTGATGCGTTCGACCTGCTTTGGAGACGTGTTGCTCGGGATACGATCTAAATGAAAATACTCAATCTGATCCGCCTCATCGGTGAGTTGAATTGTGCCCCCTGTAACCTGGCAAAAAAATGACAACACGATCTCATTCTTATCTATTTTACTGTACACCCCACTGAGATGGACGGGCACGGCGTTCAAACCCGTTTCTTCTTCTATCTCCCGAACCAGAGCAGCCCACGGACTCTCGCCTGTCTCAACACCCCCACCGGGTAAATTCCACAAATCGAAGTCGCGTCGGTGGCACAACAAGACGCGGTCTTTATCATCGGTAATAATCCCAAAAACTCCGATTGTGAACACGATCAAATCCCTCTTCTGATATATCGGACATATCCCAACTCGGCCTCAAAGATATCCAACTCGTCGAGTTCACCTATTGGGACAAATGTCGCTTCCTCTTCATAGTCATCATCGCACATTAGGTCTGGCACATATTTGGAAGCACGGGCGGTATAAATAATTTGAAAAAAGTGAGGGAGATATGGGAACTGGAATCCAGGCGGCTTCGGCTTGAGATGTTCCAGATGGATGAACCCCAAGCGAGATATATATTCAATCGTCCAGCCTGTCTCTTCAATAACTTCACGGCGAAGTGTTTGTTCAAAAGTCTCTTCCCCCTCGCGCCGACCGCCCGGCAAAATGTGATTGCCCTTGCGGTTCCTGAGTACGAGAACAGAATCATTCTGGAAAACGAGACATCGAACAGAAGTTACAAACTGCTCTGGCGGCTGTTCATCATCGGAAAAAAAATAACACACGCGCAAAGGCATCGTCCCATTTGCCCACAGAGCCTCTGTCTCGTGAAAAGGAGTTTTACCCTTCAAAAACGTCTGTATATCTTCACTACTATTCAATGCTGTCTATTCCTTCAAAATCGAGATATAAACGACTGGGTTGAATACCCGTATTATTTTGATACTTTTCACTTTTGTAGGTCTCGAAATCACCATCCAGAGTATGGTAATAAATCTGGCAGATTTCTACATTTGGATAGATTCGAACGGGTCGGATACAGAACATCTCTAATGTCCAGTAGCCAGCAAAGCCCACATCGCCAAAACCTGCGGTTACGTGTACAAACAGCCCCAATCTGCCTACTGATGACCGCCCCTCAAGCATGGGGACATAATTATTCGTCCTGGTAAATTCTGCTGTCCTGCCAAGATAGAGCGTTTGGGGTTGCATCTCGTACCCATCATCCGGAATCTGTATAGATCGCGTGCGATTTTTCTTTTTCATATCGAGAACGCCATCCTCGTATATCATAAGTTCATTGGCAAGTGAAAGATTATAACTATTTGGATTGAGCCTGGCAGGATCAAACGGCTCAATAATAATATCTTTTCCAATTCGCTCGTGAATCATTTTTCCCGATAAAATCATAACGCGCTCCCTGACTATTCTACTTCAGGCAAATCTCTATACATGATATACATATAATCTGCAAATCCATGCTTTCTCCAAAATGAATATCCAATGGTATTCATAGAAGCCACTCGAAGTTCAACTCTGTCTATTCCCAGAGACCGAAACCAATCCAACATTTCATTTAACATCAACTCTCCAATTCCCTTTCTCCTGTGTTCAGAAGAAACAGCCAAATCTTCAATAGTGCCATGGGTCTGTTTGATAAATACAGGAGGATAGTTCCTAATTCTCGCTATTCCGAAGCCCATTGGCTTTGTATTCTCAACCGCCATAATCACAAGGGCATCCTCAGCCTCAACCAATCGTTCCAGATGATCATTCATGCTTTCTTCTGCACCCTCAGACAGAGTATATCTGGAATCAAACGGGACATGAAAATCCATAAGTTCTTTCCAGATCTCCAGTATAGCGGGTATATCAGATTTCAAAGCCCTAACAACTTCCATTTTCATCCTCTCCAATATACGATGTGTCATTGATCACCTGCGTATATACGCCTGTTTTTGAAACCTCCGAAATTACAAAATCGAGAAAATCTATAGCCTCTTGTCTCGCGTCCAATTCAATACCGTATTTCCACGCCAGAGCATTCCCTACCAGATCACCCCACCTTTCTCCATAATTCTTCTGCACCCATGACGCAGCCATCTTCTTTGAGCCAACAACGGAGCAAATCACAGTATGCAGTATTCGACACAGATTTAGAATGAAATACGCTTCATGGTGGCTATCCCTAAAATATTCCGGATTGGATTTTTTCGGTGCCCATTCCTGAAACAAATCGCGAACGCAGGCTTTTCGCACATCCTCAATATCAACCGGGGGCGACAGCTTCTTAAAGCTCGGACCAAATAAAGCGATGGAATGACCATAAAGAAAATATTTGTTGATTATCCATTCATTTCCATAAGGTGCCTCCTCATAAAGGGTACAATCACCACCCCAGTACCACGGTCTCGGCTCCGTTGGAGGCATAACACATGGTAGCATATCGACAGGCGTATAAGAACACTCTAACCGCCGCGCCCATTTCTCGAATTTCTCTTCCATCTCTCTGTGCAAACGCCGAATTGAATCGAGTTCGCTTTGAGAAACAGGGCGATGCACAATCACTGTAATATCAATATCACTGCTATGGTAGTTAAACGCCCCATGGGACAGCGAGCCAGTCAGATATATCCCGAGTGCATTTTCCCCGAGAACGGGAAAAACGCCTTTAACAAAAAAGTCTATGATCTCGTTCACATCGGGATATTTCGTAAGATTGCTCGCAATCATTGGATTGTCTTCATCTATACTATAACTTGCGTTTCATGAACACTGCAACTTCACCCTCGATATCACGATTGGTATAATAGGACAGATCGATACCCTCGACTTCAAAACCTGCGCTGCGATAGAAATCAATGGCTGGCACATTGGTATTTTGAGTCTCGCAAACCAAAATCCTCAGCCCTTCAGCTTTGGCGACTTCCGCTACCTGCTCCATCAATTGCCTGCCGACACCCTTTCTCCTGTATGACTCGGCAACCCCAAATTCCCTGATCCACAGGCTCCTATTCCACTCTATCTTTTCCGAAATAGCGATACCCACAAGCCGATCAACGTCATAGGCTCCCAGCGACAGACCACAATTGACAAGTTCGCTGTAATTCCTGAAATCCTCTTTTGAGAACGACCAGCGTTTCACGTAAGGCTCATCCAATTTTTGACGCTTCAGGATAAAGCAAAACTCATCAGCGGTCTCAGTCTTAGACACCTGGTACCTATCATTTGAAACATAACCATCCACTATATGCAAATCCTCGCGCCGTAGCTGCTCTAATTTTCTGATTTCGATCATGTATCTCTTTCGCTTAATATTCAACGATGTACGAACCACATCATCGTTTGATTTAAACACGTCCAGTCAGCCAGTTCTCGCCGAGCCAATCCTCCCATCGACGTGCCAGATCCACTCGAGCATCACGGCTCTCGTCCGTATGAGGCGTACCTCCGTGTACAAAGGGTGGTCTCGTCCTCGGCAATCTTTGTCCTGTTATAGCTTCCAGTGCATCTCGTCGGGCCGCGAAATTCGCTACGCGACCCATCCGGGCGTCTTCTTCAAGGCCCGCAGCGATTCCCTCAGCAAAATCTGGATAAGCCATTTTTGGGGCAAGGTAAAGAGCCTCAATACGGACATCTAAGCTCGTATCATCGAAGAGATTGTGGAAGGAAACTCTACATTCAGACCACAAATCTGAACGACTTCGTAGCAAGTACACACCCGCCATCCGGACAATTGGCGAAGAATCTCGAAACGCTCTCAGTATATAGCCCGAATCCACCTGGGACGGTGGTCCGCCAGCAAGAGCGCACAAAGCCGCAGCGCGAACATCTGCTACGGGATGCTTTGTTTGCTTGCATATTAGACTTACAGCCTGGTGTGGGAGATCATCACCAACAAAAGAGAGGATTACATCTTTTACTTCATCGGGATTGTTGCTCTTAAGTCCATCCAACCTGTGATCCAGAGAGCTTTTTCGCCACGATGACCAATTTCGGTAGGGATCCGTTACATCATGCACGGCATCAGGTACGCCGTTAGCCATGGCGCAGCTAACTGACACCAGGCCAGCGCGCAGATCCGACCATTCGGGCCTCTTCAGCGATGACGATATCAGCGCTGATTTCATTTCGCGGGCTGTCCAACTCGGATGCGCTTGCCACAGACAGGCGGCTGCCCCAAGGAGAGCCGGTCCCGAGAACGATGTACCATCTATACGAGCGTAGCGAAATGGAATGTCGTCTATCTTTGCATAAAAATTATTTGCTATCTCTTCATCGTTTCTATGGGGCAGAACAACGTTCTCTGCCGGTGCCAGAATATCCGGAATCCATTTCCCCTCAAATGTAGTTCCTCGGCATCCTTGATACATCTTGGCCCGATATGGATCCCCATCCTGAGGAATCGCTACGCCTCCAACAGAAAGCACAGACGGGGCTGCGGGTTCAGCGATGCCAGTAGTCTCATCTGGCCAATTCCCCGACCCGGAAACCACGAGCACGCCCTCAGAAGCTAATTCTTCACACAAGATGCGACGCGGATCTGTCTGCCATGGTAGAATGCCTGAACCTATCCGCCTTTTGCGTGCTGATAATACGCCTCGTATCTCGTACTTCCGCCAATTATGCAAAACCCATTCCAATGCCTTAATATGTGCCTTTTCAAGATCATACTCCGGCTCGCGTGAGTACTTAGCAACAAGAAACAGATCTGCTTCGGGTGCTACACCTTTGTATATCTCCTGCGATTCGGCACCTGATCCACCAGCGGCTGCCGCGGCACACAACGCATGCCAGCCACCTGACCACGGTCCAGGCTCCGCCTGAAACACCTCGGGATGCGTTTCAGGATCTGACATGCCCCGTACCAAGTAGGATGTACGCCGTTCATTTGTACTGATATCGGGGTGGTTTGGAAATTCTCCATCAATAACAGCAATCCGGACATTTTTACCCGTAAGTTCACCGGGAATCCGAAGAAAGTCCCTCAAGGACGGCCACATATCTTCTCCTGTAGGTTTATTTCGATCTATTCTCTTCCAACCAGTCGACCGCAAAATCCACGACATCGCGTTGTGGCATGAGTTGACAACTCGCGAGACCAACCTTGCCATGACGCACCACATTCCCCGCGTCTGACCGCAGAAAATCCTCACCTATGCGATCAAAATCCGAACTATCTGGTTCAACTTCTTCAAAGGTAGTCCACGTCCTTAAACCCGACGCAGAAATCGGTGCGCTATCCTGAACAATGCGCTTAGTAGAAAAATTCGCCCGATATTCCGCAAGATGCATAGACGTATTATTTTTATGCCCCACACCGAGAAGCAGGACAAAACCGTGCAAATCGTAAATTCTCGCAAGCGGCGAATCCTCGCCCATGCCAAAAGACAGTGAATGATTATTCACGACATACGATGCTTGAGGCCCACATGCACAAAACGAGACCTGCGGATGTGAACTGCGGAAAACCCCTCTCTCCCTGCGAAATGTCTCCGCAATAATGCCCATAGCGCGAGTTGGCGTAAGCACCGGATCGTAAGCTGGCATAGTCTCGCGTATCACCGGCCACCACGACTCAGGAACGGGCGGACTTTTCCACTTGCTCGGCTCGCTCAGACCGGTTGAGTGCGCGGGCATCACAAGCGTTCCAGTAGAGCCCAGAACTTTCTGAAGCGCAATAACAACCGCCACAGACCCTCCACACACCCATCCCATCGCGCTCAAAGACGAATGCACCAACACGACCATCCCCGGTCTAACGCCAAGCGCGCGAAGATCCGTCTGCAACGATTCAATAGTAGCGGGCGTTTTTGTCTTTTCAACAACCTTGCCTTCACTCATTATTTTTCCCCAATACGTCACCTATTTCGCAGCAATCGCGACCATCTCCACAAGCGTATCTCCCTCCAGCTTAACCTCCACACAGGCGCGCTGGGGCCAATTGTCGGCACTAATCCAGGCGTCCCAAACCGCGTTCAGGATGGGTTTCTTTGACATATCTGTGATATAGATCGTGACGGAAAGAAGGCAAGACTTATCGGTTCCAGCCTCAGCGAGATTCGCGTCCAACTGTTCGAGCGCCTGTTGAGTCTGATCCTTGAGGTCTGTGGACACATCCGGTGCGGTGACAACCGTATAGACGATGCCATTGTGTTCAACGGACTTGCTGCGGCCAAATGCTTTGCCCGGGTATCGTTTGATAGTCATAAATGCTCCGATAGATAGCGTGTTACAACATAAATTTCACTGATCTTGTGACAATTCTATCAACGAGATGGTTTCTGTTATGCACGCGATACGTTCTTCTTGGGGGGCGCGATTGGAATAAGAGCCTGCGGATTACCAAAGGATGAGAGAAGAGAAAACAGTTGTTTTCCACTCGAAGAATAAATTATCTTACAGCCCGTAAGACCCAACACCTTTAGCGTTGGGTCGCATGGCGAAGGGCTTCCGAATCCCTGCTTTCGCAGGGACATGCTTATGGTGCGGTACTTCCGTGTAAAATCATCACGGAACATGCTTAGCATGGTGGCACATTGCTCAAGG
>JAPOXY010000109.1 GCA_026706845.1 Gemmatimonadota bacterium | reverse complement strand
CCTGGACTCGCGACCATGTTCCTAATAGAGCCTAAAACTACATTTCCAGAGGATGTGCGTACGGAGTTAGAAAAAATACTTGGGGAAAAGATTTGGTTCGCAATCAACACCCGTAACAAAATCTCAATTTTGGCCCAAGCTATTGGACGAGACTGTGATCGGAGCAAAGTACGTATTGAATCAGACATTCAAATCGCGCATGTTCCCGTAGAAAATCTTAATGCGGTTGGGGTCTCTCGGATCAGGCTCGCGCAGCAATTGACCGAACTCCATGTGATAAAGTGACTCATAAAGGAGCCATTCAATGAAAGAGATATATATTCAACAGTACACAGTAAGAGGCAAGAGCCTACTTGAAAGGGCAGAACGGATTCTCAAAGACGCACCAGTTGACAAGGTAAAGGAATTTGCTCAACGGGTTCCAAAAAGAGTTGCAACTCCTGAAGAATCTGTACAGGTAGTCTTTGCCGGTCAATACAGTGCAGGTAAGTCTTCAATTCTCAAGGTAATGACGCGCCGGGAAGATATCGAGATAGGGGCTGGAATTACGACTCAACAGACACAACAGTTTGACTGGTATGGAATCAGAGTCGTAGATACGCCGGGTGTCCATACAGAGTTACGCCCCGACCATGACAAAATGACGTACGAGGCGATTAGTAAAGCCGACCTCCTGGTCTTTGTCATTACCAACGAAATGTTTGACTCCCATATAGCGGCACATTTTAGAAAACTTGCAATTGAGAGGGATAAAGCCCACGAAATGCTGTTGGTTGTGAACAAGATGCAGCGATGTGCCGAGGGAAATACACCAGCGGCTCAGGATGTAATCCGGGAAGACCTTCGAAAAGACCTTTTACCTTTCACTCCAGAAAAACTTCGCATATCTTTCGTAGATGCGGAAGCCGCACTTGATGCCCGTACAGAACAGGACGAAGAGTTTAAAAAAATCTACGATAAAAGAAGTGGTTTTGACGCCTTCCGCGATAATTTCAATGCGTTTGTGCAAGAAAAAGGATTGACCGCACGTTATACAACATCGCTCTACACCCTTGAACAAGTGCTACAAGAGGCCCTCGCGGCCGAGTCGAGCGATGATCCCGATGTGGATGCCCTGCAAGAGTTATTAACTCAGCAAAGACGCGCATTATTAGATAGTAAAGCACAGATTTCTCAATCAGTAGAAAATAAGGTTCAACAGACGACAAACAAGATTCGGGCGGAAGGTCGCAATGTAGCTGATCTGATTCGTGGAGATTCGGACTTTGAGGATGTGAATCAGCAATTAAAGGCTGCCCAAGAGCGAGTTCAAGAATATGTGGATTCATTGGTAGAACTCGTTCAAGAAACGGTAGAAGAGCATATCAGCGATCTCGCAGACCGGATAGGACAAATCGCAGAAAGCGAATTCGCAAAAAAATTGCTATCGAGGCTTATAGAAAGATTTCAAGAGATCAATATTGATCCAGAAACGATGTCTAAGGTGAAACAGGGAGCAGATTACGCTAGCCGATTTGGGCAATTCCTCATAGAGAACTCATTTAACCCTACAACCTCGACATTCTCCGGATTATTTAAACTCCACCAATATTCGGGTACAGCAATGCACGGCATGGTCAAAGACATTGGTCATTTTTTAGGAAAATCTTTTAAGCCATGGGAGGCAGTAAAATGGACGCGTACAATCGCAAACGCGGGACGAGTTTTGAGTGTAGCAGGTACCGTTCTGACCATTGCGCTTCAACTCAAAGAAGACGTCGATGCAGCTAAGTTAGAACAGGAATTGCGTGAAAGCCGGGCCGCTGTACGAGCAGGATTTGGTGAAGCCGCCAACGCAATTGAAATGCATTTCGATGAAGTAACCAACACATATGTAGCCGAAACCATCGGTCAGCGTCTTGAAGAGGTAGATAAGCAGCTCAAGGAACTCAGAGATATGAAGCAATCTCGCAGCGATCTTTTTCAAGAACTCAATGCTCTGTTAGAAGATACACGGGAGCTTATCTCGGAAATTCATGTGTATAGCAATCCTGAATGACCTGAGATTGTCCTGAGCCAAAAAAGAAGGGATTTTTTTTATCTGTTTTCGTTCTCCTGGACTGCAAGGGGAGTTTTTGAAAAATCTTGACAGAAAATTAGGTTGCCTTTTTTATTTAGCCATGGCTGGGAAATGCCACCGCAGATATTTTTGTTCTCAGAAGCTACAAAATCGGAACAACACCGCTGGGAGGTGATTCTTTATGAATAACGAAAAATTTGATGCGCGCTTTGAGCCTACTTATGGCGTCTCAGAAGCGGCTCGCTATCTAAATATTCCGCCTTCTACGCTCAGGTCCTGGATATCAGGGGTACAGTATCGTTCAGATCGAAGCAACTTTGAACCTGTTATTAGTGTACCTCCAGCAGAAATCGTGCAACTATCCTTTGTCAACTTAGTGGAGGCCCATGTCTTGGTGGCACTTCGCAGAGTCCACAAGATGCGTTTGCAGGATATCCGGGTAGCACTGGACACGCTTGAAAAACAGTTTCCCAGGCAACCTCACCCTCTGGCTTTTGAGACTTTCGCAACGGATGGAAAAGATCTGTTCTTAAAACATATCGGACAGCTTATCAATCTCTCCAGGCGCGGACAACTGGAAATGGAAGAAGTCATCGACATGTATCTTCATCGTATTGAGTATGATACAAGTGGACCCGTTATCTTGTATCCCTTTACACGAGGCCCATTCCAGGAAGATGATCAACCGAAAGCCGTCTTGATGAATCCTTATATTTCTTTTGGCCGTCCTGTGCTTGCGGGAAGAGGTGTGCCGACCGAATTGGTCTTTGAGCGGTTCAACGCAGGTGAGTTAATGGGCACACTGGCTAAAGATTACGGGCGTAAGAGATGGGAGATTGAAGAGGCTATCAGGTATGAATCGGCCAGAAGCAGAAAAGCAGCTTGACCTTCCACCCATTTTTGTAGATCGCGCTCTTGATAGTCCTCTTTTTATCGATCCATTGCGGACCGCGCAGGTCAGGATTGGACATCTCACGGGGCACCTGGAGGTCCACGCGCACAATGACCTTTTCGCCCCGGATACGTCCGATGAAACTTGGATCAGGCATTGCGGACAAAATGGATGGATTGTATTTACAAAGGATCGAGCGATTAGATATAGGCAACTGGAGAGACAAGCAGTTCAAACATATAACGCACGGCTTTTTAACTTAGCAACGCGCAAGAATATGACCGCCGAGGAAAACGTCCAGGCTTTTATTAAGGCGATTCCGCGAATTGCTCAATTCATAAGGCGACATAAGTCACCTTTTATCGCAAAGGTTTCCAGAGACGGCAAAGTTGAAATGGTTCTCGATCTATAAAAGTCAAAAAGGCGCAATTCCGTAGTAAAGGAACTGCGCCTTTCTCATGCTATATACTGGTAAAACATCACCCCGCCCGAACGCGATTGATCTTACTCGCGGCGACACCCGCACCAAATCCATTGTCGATATTGACCACAGTCACGCCTGACGCGCAACTGTTCAACATACCCAGCAATGCTGCCAGCCCCTTAAAACTTGCCCCGTATCCCACGCTGGTCGGCACGGCAATAAGTGGCACATTGACCAGACCACCTACCACGCTGGGCAACGCCCCTTCCATACCGGCCACCACGATAATCACACTCGCATCCAATAGACGTTCCTTACACGCCAGCAGACGGTGAATCCCGGCGACCCCTACATCGTAAAGTGTTTCGACTTCATTACCCATCACCCGCGCGGTTTCCACGGCTTCTTCTGCCACGGGCAAGTCGGATGTGCCCGCAGACACAACCAGAATTTTGCCAACTGTTTCTGCCGAGGGAATCTCCCCTGCCACAACCACTGTGCGAGCGAGCGCATTGACATTCGCTTCGGGATATTTGGCGGCCAGAGCATCCCGCATCTCTGCATTTGTGCGTGTCGCCAGCAGTGTCGTACCCGATGACACAATGCGGTCTGCTATAGCGATCACTTGCTCAACCGTCTTTCCCTCGCAAAAAATAACTTCGGGAAACCCCTGCCTCAGCGTGCGGTGGTGGTCAATGCGCGCAAAACCAAGCTCTTCAAAAGGCAGGTGTGCGAGGTGTGCAAACGCCTCCTCCACATCCGTTTGCCCCTGTGCAACAGCCTCTAACAATGCGCGTATGCGTTCCGGTGTCACGCCGCCACCCCCGCTTTGATTTGTCCCAGCAAATCCATGAGATGATTCGGATCGTCTTCTGTCATCAGTGTACGGCGATAAGGAGTAGCGCCGGGCACACCCTTGATATATGCCGCGAGATGCCGGCGCATTTCCAGGACGCCATAGCGCAAACCCTTAAACGCGATAGATGCCTTGAGATGGTGAACAGCCATTTCCAGACGGTCCCTATCCGTTGGCTCAGGCAATAATTCCCCCGTATTCAGAAAGACCTCCATGCGCTTAAAAAGCCAGGGATTGCCAATAGCCCATCGCCCCACCATCACCAGATCGCAACCCGTTTTCTGCATCATATCCTTTGCAGCCTCTGGCCCGCGTACATCGCCATTGCCGATTACGGGAATCGAAACCGCGTTTTTGACTTCCGCGATAATATCCCAGTCTGCTCTACCCGCAAATTTCGCCTCGCGCGTGCGTCCATGCACGGCAATTGCCGCTGCACCAGAATCTTCAGCAATCCGCGCAACTTCAACTGCCTGATTGGCTTGCGCCCACCCACTTCTAATTTTTAGTGTCACGGGAATATCCACAGCACGCACCATTGACGCAATGATCTGTCCCAATCTATCAGGTGTATTGAGCAGAGCCGCACCTGCATTTTTTGTCACGATTTTTTTTACCGGGCACCCGCAATTGATGTCGATAATATCCGGATTGCGCTCCGCCACAACCCGAGCGCCTTCGGCCATGACCTCGGGTTCTGAGCCGAACAATTGCGCGGAAATCGGAAACTCATCGGCCTCAAAATCGAGATATTGATTCGACCGCTCACTGCCCTCGGCCAGCCCTTTGGCACTGACCATCTCCGTGACCGCAAAACTCGCGCCCTGCTGCCGGCACAGCATGCGAAATGACCGGTCTGTAATACCAGCCAAAGGTGCCAGTGCTGTCCGACCGGGGATATTTACCCCACCGATTTTTACGCTCATATCATTCATTCTGATGTTTCTCGCGCATCTAACAACACTTTTGACAATTGTTCGGCAAATTTCACCTGACTATTGTCCTCGGGTTCATAGCCGATTTTCTTGCGCGCATTGGAGATCGTCCAGAAATTGTGTGAATTGCCGCTAATGCCGTAAAAAATTTGAAATGGGATACCGTATTCATCTTCGATATTTTCAGCCTCAATACTCTTCACAATCAACTGCACCTGATCCCGAATGCTCAAATACGCGCCCAAGCCTCGATGCATGCTTTTCAAATTCGTGGATTTTGCGCGATCCATATCGGTCTCGCGCGGGCCACCTATTCGAATCTGCACATTCTCCAGCTTCTTGCCGCCATTCATCAATCCCGTTGCAAAGGTAAAGCCCAACAACTCGTATTGCGCCTTTGCCCAGCCGTAATAATTATCGGAAAGCGGGTACATCTCTGGCGTCACAAATTCCTGCTTGCCCGCCCAGATCAGATTTTCGTAATAATCCGCAGCGTGATTTGAACTGATGATCACGGCGCGTCGAACATTTTCCTCCACACACGTCTGATACACATTGTGCGCCATATCGATATTCGTCATCTCTGCCCAGAAGCGATCCGCCTCGTCTTTTGCCCGCACAAATCCGCAGTGAACAATCGCATCTTGCCCCCTGAAATGCTCCCGATACACATCCCGGTCCCGATTCGTCAAATCCGCAATCACCACATCGCTTACTTCCTCGCCTTCGCGATTGGTCGTCTTCACGTCTAAAACCGTCAGATCATATCGCTCGCGCAATGCGGGCAACATCCGCCCTGCCACATAACCCGTACCCCCCGTAATAAGCACTTTTCTCTTTGCCATATCTGCTCCTCAAATCAATCATCACGACAATGGAAATGGCATCCCAACCTTTGCGAAATGTCCAAATTGATCTTCGCCGCGCAATACAATGGGCTGCCAAGCCTGCTTGTGTGAATTGAGCGTGGTCTGTTTGACATGCGGGGGAATAAATCGCACGGTCAACCCGCATCGCCGTCGGTTTGACCGATTGGGATTGCTCGCGTGAAATAATTGTCCGTCGTGAACCGACATCTGCCCGGCCCTCAACACAATATCGACCGCCGCGCTGTCATCCACATATTCATCTGGAATCTCCTGATTGATACTCAGCAAATTGCCTTCGCGCACCGATTTGCCGTGTGCTGCAATCCCATCTTTGTGCGATCCCGGAATAAAACGCATACACCCATTCTCCACATCCGCATCGTCAATGGCGATCCATGCCGTATGTGCAATGGGTGGTTTAAGCCCCCAGTACGTAATATCCTGATGCCACGCCACAAATATCTTTGCCTCTGGATCGGGATATTTGCAAAAAAAGTGGGTGGATAACAACATCACATTGTCGCCCATCACGGCCTGCATCACGTCCAAGACCCGCTTATCCGTTGCCAGTTGCCAGATAAATGCCTCGTCAAAATGCCGCCCCTGCAAACCGATCTGGCACTTCTCCTTGCCTTCTCGCGCTTCCAAATCGTCAAATAACGCGCGAAAATGCCCGATCTCGTTTTCTGAAAACACATCAACTTCTGTCAAAAATCCCTGCGTCTCATAAGTTTCGACCATAGAATCTACAGGCATGGTGCATTCCTTTCGTGAGCAATGGTGAACTGTATATAAACTATATCGGCTGTCTTTTTTGCGCAACTCGTTTTCCAAATTGCTAAAAAAAGAACCGGTTCAAAAGCGATACCCCGCGCAGCGTTCGCATATCAAACCGGCTTTTAACCGTTTATATCACCTATATCAGACGCCAATCTCGCGCAAAAAAGACGGACTCAGCGTACCGCGCGCCACCTCTGCCACAGGTCCCGCCATTGTCAGGTTAAACGCTTCATCCACATCGATCATCAACGTGCCTCCCGGCGCTTCTACCGTCACAGGTGACGCCACCAATCCCAAACGCACCGCAGCACTTGCCGCAGCACATGACGAAGACCCCGACGCCTGCGTTTCGCCTGCACCGCGTTCCCAGATCAAAATGAAAATCTTTTGGTCACCCGTGGGCACGACCAACTGTACATTGGTTCGCCTCGGAAAAATTTCGTGGTTCTCCAATTCAGGTCCCAGGCGCAACAAATCATCGCGCGACCACACCTCGCCCCTCGGCTTAAACACCACACAATGGGGATTGCCCACACTCACACCCGTAAACACCATATCCTCGCCAGCAGCAGTAATCGGCTGTTCGATCAGTTCTTCCACCCCGAGCGAACAGGGCAATGCCTCTGGTTCAAACGTCGCCTCCCCCATCTCTACTGTCGCAGCACTCGCATCGCCCCATTCGTCGATATGCAAATCAATATGCACCAATCCCCCCGGCGTATCGACGGAGAATGACGTCTTGTCCAACTTACCAGTGGCATGCAAATACCGCGCAAAAATCCTCAGCCCATTGCCCGATTTCTCCGCTTCACTGCCATCCGGATTCCATATCCGCAACCCAAAATCCGCGCGGTCAGACGCTTCCAATGTCAAAATGCCATCGCTCCCCACCCCCCAATTGCGATCACAGATTTTCTCAATACGCTCGGGCGTCAATTCAAACGTCAACTCCTTTGGATCTATCACCAGATAATCATTGCCCAATCCATGACCCTTAAAAAATCCATTCTCCATAATTGCTCCTGTTTTTTCGTAATAATCTAAAACCCTAACTAACGACCACCGCAACCCGATGCATCGAATTATTGAGATACCCCTTCGGATTCCAGGCAATCGCGTGCGGTTGGCTTATGCCTTCCGAATCGGTCGCCCTTGCCCAGATCTCGTAATATCCCGCTTTGGGAAACGCGATCTGTGCCCGCCAGTTCTGCCATGCATACGCATTCACTGGCTCGTCGATTCTTGCATCAATCCATGTTGCGCCAAAATCGATTGACAGACGGACAGCATCAACCATCCGGTCTCCCGCCCAGGCGTGTCCGCGCACTTCCAGAGTCCGTTCGCTCATTTTGTGACCGGTAGCTGGATTTGTAATTAGCGACTTAACCTTCATAGCGTGGATAATCTCGAAGTTCTTCTCATCTACCTTCTCCCCAGGCGCTATCATCCTATTGGGCACCCGATAATCGGTTCCCGTCATTTTGGGACCATCGTGGACCTGATCGCGCAACCAGATGCGGGTCAGCCATTTCTGCGAACATGACCCCGACCAACCGGGAATGATCAGGCGCAACGGCGCACCGTTCATAGGATGGATCGGTCTGCCATTCTGAGCAAAAGCGATGAGATTGTGCTCATCCATCGCCTTCTCAATCGGCACCCCGCGCGAAAGGGGAAGCCGCCCTTCCTCACCAGAAACGTGGGTATCGGCGCCCACATGCGCGGTATAAACCACATTGTCTTTCACCCCAGCAGCCTTGAGAACATCTGATAGACGGACCCCGGTCCACTCCGAGCACGCCACAGCGCCATAGGTCCATTGACTGCCGTCCGCAGAAGGCTCAAAAAAGGCGCGTCCATTGCCACCACACTCCAGTGTCAGTGCCCGGGTAACGACTTCAAATCGCTGTTTGAGATCATCAATGCTGAGTGTCATGGAATTATCCACCAGACCATCAATCGTCAGTTCCCAGCCCACTGCGTCCGTATTCTCCGGCGGAATGCCATTGTTGCGAATAAAATGCCTCTTTGTCGGAGTAATAGCGTCATCAAGCAAATGCGGAGGCGTTTCGGCATTCAATGGATGGTCATTGAGCACGGTCAAGCCATCCTTGCCCTGAATCATATCCTCCGCAGCGAGCGCGACAGGAATAAAATGAGCCGGAATATTGCGATGAAAAGGAATCGCTGCCCCGACCATTGCCCCCATCACCGCCAGCCCGGCCTTCTTCAAGAATCCTCGCCTGTCGGGATATGTCTCACGGCCAAACAATAAGTAATCAGCCTCATCGGGATTGTTCTGATAGAGATCGAACAGACATTTTTTTGGGGTTTTCTTGTTCATTGTCGATACCTCTTCATCCGGCGTTGGTAGCCAAAGTTAGATTCAAAGAGGAATTTCATAGTATTTGCCTATTAAGCAGGATAATCGGTAATGAATCTTTTAACGAAGGTATGAGCGTCTTGGACATCTTCAAATTTAATAGTTGAACCTTTGCCGTGGGCGGCATCATTGCGAAGATCTCCAATGGATTGGATACGTCGCCACATGGGTTGATTATAGACATTATCATTGCGAAGCAGGTCATTATATTTTGAAATGCTTCCTTGTTTGGGCAATGTAAGCCCCTGTATCTGCACTAGTTTTTGGAGATGGTCTTCAATGACCCCACCTATGAGCACCATAGCAGCAACATGATAATCCGCATTGAGAAGGTCCAATGATTGTGCAAGAAAATCCTCGTGGATATTGGCACGCAATTTGGATTCAAGTGATGCCAATAACCCATGGTCAACTGCATAGCGAAGAGCTATAAGTACGCCAGTTATAGTAGAAAAGAGTAACCTCTCATCGCTAATCGCAAGTTGCAATGGCACACTATCGTGAGGAGTATTTTTATAGTATAGGCTGTCCTTGTCAGCGATTTGTTCTATAGTGGTAAATGCTGAAATCACAAATGCTCTAAGTTCTGCTTCCGATGCGTTAGACTTGTATGGGGATGCGGCAAAGGCATCATCACACTCTTGAAAAGACTCAGTCAATAGTTGGCCTGTTTCAATAAGTTCGTCGATCTGTGACAATACTTCCGTCTTCATAGGCTATTGTTCCTTACGATAAGATAGGTGGATTGCAAACTCCGCATGCTCCAATCCCGTACTGTTCCAGAATAGCCACGAGGTTGGTCTTCGCAATATCAAAGATCACGGTCACGCTAACATCAGCCGCTCGCCCTTGGGTTCCGGTATTGGATCGCCGAACTCCTTCGCGGTATCAATCCAGAGAGCTATCGCTTGATTGACATTCTTGAGAGCGGATTCTTGCGTATTACCATGAGCCATGCATCCGGGAAGCTCGGGTACTTCACCCACAAAAGCATCATCCGCATTGCTCCAACAGAGAATGATTTCGTACTTATACATCATAAGTTCCTTCTAACTGACCACGTCTAAAATAGTTAGATATAGAAAGCCCTATTTTCCCCACTAAGGCATTAGCATTAAGAGGGGTCCTCCTTCATCCAAAAAGGTATTCGCATTAAGGCAGAAGGATTATCGTACTTTAATTGTCTCTCCATAGATGCAGTGCATGCTGAGACAATATCGAGCATTGATTCGTATGCCGTCATTGCTTCACTTAGATTCTTTTGCCCTGTCCCGTACCTCAGATTAATAACCTCTTCATGGCTCGGTAGTAATTTTAGTGTGTCTTGATCGAGTATCGTGCCTTGCGAGGCCAATAGATCTCTTAAATCACATAGATCGTGAGTCCTTGGGGCGTCAAGACCCTGCTGCATCAAAGCCAATTTCATCGCCTTTTCCGTTGCAAGATGAATCTCCCAGAATGCTAACTGTAGCTCAGCATAATCCCGCGAAGCTATCTTACTTGCTCCCTCATAGATATGAGGCTCTATCGTTTCTGCAAGATCGCGAGCCTTATCATCTTTGAACTCGACAGATATCAGATCCATGTGGATAGATCTGATTCTTTGCCCCACAGAGGTAATCTGATCATCGATCTCGCTTAACTCTTCGGCGGAAAGAGATGACCAATTAGGTGGAGTAGTCACCCAATCCCGTACATTTTCTTCTGGAAGCACCCCATTCGGCAGCGTCACCCAAACTGATTCGCCCGGTTTTTCGGTTTTTAACAATTTCAAAGGAACTCGAATCTCGAAGGGTGTACCGTGTGCTGTGAAGACACCTATGCCCACAGGTTTAGAGTCAGATGCAAGAGCTTCCCCATAGCGATCCTTGTACCAATCGAAAGTAGTTCGATAGATTGGTTCGAACCATGTCTTCATAAAAAAATCATCCTTCGAGTCACCCTCTATTTTGATGATATCCTCAACCATTATGGAAGCGGCCATAAATGGACGCCATGAAAGGATTAAACCCTCTCCAGCAAGCATGTCATCTATGTACGGCAGCCATACATTCATTTGTTCTCGCAGTTCTTTGGAACCTTCATTCATAGCAAACCTCGAATCTATAGTAAACTTGGTGGAAATACACTCTCGTTTAACAAATCGGCAATAAGCGACGTTGAACACCGCTATCGAGAGTACTATTCGCGCCTAAATAACACCAAGAAAGTATCATCTTGACAAAAATATAATAAATGACTACTTTGTCAAGTACAAAGGGGAAACAATGGCTGATAAAAATTACATTGCCGCGAATATCGCCCGGCTGCGGCTGGATCGACAGTTGACCCAGGAGGAACTCGCCCGAAAAGCTGGTCTCTCGCGGATGGCACTCGGAAATATCGAGCGAGGTACTGTCGTCCCGCGTGCTCGTACTCTCACCGCTCTTGGAAAAGCACTACAGGTTCCGCTCCGAGATCTCGTGACGCCTGTACGGCCTCTCGAGACCGTGAGATTCCGATCTCAGGCACGGGTTCATGCTCGGGCACAGATCCTGGCCGAAGTCGCAAAATGGCTCGATGCCTACACTCAGATCGAATATGACCTCAACGCGTCGTGCCCCTTCCGATTTAAAACTGTTTCTCAACCGGGGAATCCGGTAAAAACCGCACAGGCAGCACGCGAAGCCATTGGATTCGGCCCAAGAGAGCCGGTGCGCGACATCTGTGGACTACTTGAGGAAAATGGTGTAAAAATCTTCCTCCTCAACAAGAAGAGTGACTCTTTCTTTGGTCTAAGCGTCGGCGTGAGGGATGGCGGTCCCGCCGTAGTGGTCAATACCTGGGATCGCATCTCGGTAGAGCGCTGGATATTCACTGCAGTACACGAACTTGGCCATTTATTGCTCCACCCAGCCCAATACCAGCGCGACGCCACCGAACTCCCTGTGCAGGCAGAGCGCGAGGCCGACGCCTTTGCGAGTCATTTTCTAATGCCAGAAACAGGTTTCGCACCGGAGTGGGATGAAACCCGTGGACACCCACTCCTCGTTCGCGTCCTCAAGGTCAAGCGCATCTTTCGAGTGAGTTACAAAACTGTGCTCTATCGACTGGTCGAATCGGGCCGTGAAACCTCTGATATTTGGCGTACATTCCAGCGCCAGCATCGCCACTATTTCGGCAAGACCCTGCGAAAAACCGATGAGCCTATGGCACTCGATAAGAGCGAATTTGCCTGGAACTGGAGCCGATCTGGTGAGCCAGAGGGCCTCTCTCGGCACGACTTTGTCGAGGATCGCCTCTTGCGACTCGTGCGACAGGCACTCGAGCAAGAGCGTATTTCACTCGGGCGTGCCGCCGAGATTCTGGGGCTAAGCCGTGAGGAAATGAGAAAGTATGTGCGTGAGTGGGTGGGGTAAATGGCAATGGGTCAGACCGTGCTTCTTGCGGATGCAGATGTGCTTATAGACTACCGCGAGTCAGAATTGGATATTCTTAAACTCGTGGTGCAACACATAGGGAGAGTAGTTGTTTTAGCACCTGTACTCGATGAGGTACAAGGCGTAATAGCCATCTCCGGTGAAATAGCCGCGTGACCATTCAGTACACATGAAAGCGTGTGACGGGTTACGCCCAACACCCTCGCGGCTTCGGTAACATTTAGACCCAGGGGTTCCAGACAGTTCTCTTTGATGCTAAGGCCGGGATGTGGTGGATTCTTCATAATTCTCAATGAATTCCAATTCACGCACTAACTCCAAAGGAAGTCTGGTGCTTATCATACATTCCTTCTTCATGATCAATCTCCAACTCAAACCGTACCCAATTTGATATTCGGCCTCACCTCACCATCTTGCTACTGCACACCGAACAGCGCGAAGGAAAAATTTGGTGCGGGATCGACAAGGTCACTTCTGTCCTTCAGGTAAAGGCGTTTTTGCTCCTCGGGCGGAATGGTCTCTATCTCCACAAAACCAATACGCGACATCTCGTCATTCAATTCCTCGGGTGTAAACACAGACAACATCGGTTCTCCTCGGCGAGCCACGAATCGGTCCAACCTGTCGGCAAAAGGCAAGCTCTCTTCGGGGATAAGATGCCTGGCGAGCTTATAATCGAAAACAATGCAACTGCCCGGCGCAGCAACATCTGCAACGCGACCAAAAGTCTCCCTTATCGCATCCTTTGTGAGATAATAAGTCGTTCCCAACCATGAAAAAAAGGCGGGCTTCTCTGGATCAAATCCCGCTCGTATAAGTGACGCGTTCAGCTTATCGGTCTCAAAATCAATGGGAACAAATACCAGATTGGACGGAACATCGCCGTTGACCGCGCGCACCTGTTTCTCTTTCGTCGCCTGGGTCGCGGGATGATCCAACTCGAATATCCGCACGCCATCTGCGAGTTCCTTGTGGCGCATGGAAAACGTATCGAGACCTGCACCGAGGATCACATACTGTCCAACGCCCTCCGATATCGCCTCCATGAGACGGTCTTCGGCATATCTGGCTCGCAGGATAACCTCGGTATGTACGGGACGGAACGATTGGAACACTATGTGAACAACGAACCGGCCAAGCAATCTGTTCTTAGCGATCACACGCCAGAAAAGCGGCACCATGTCAACCGCATAATCATCGGCAAAAACCGGGGATTTACTCTGCTGTTGATGATACGCACGTACACTTGCTGCGAGTGCCGCCGTCTTGCTCGTCCTGTGCTTGTGAGCGGATATGCCAGATGGAGGTGAAGACATGCTAATCCTTCCAAACCATCACCACGGCCATTGTCTCATCAAGCCGCGTGTACAACAAATCAAATGCTTCAGCAGCATCCTCAAAATCAAAACGGTGGGTCACCATTGTCCGCGTCTGGATCTTATCTTCTATCAACAACTGGATCGCCATATCCGACCCCTGTGGCCGGTACGCGCTATTCAGATAACCTCCAATCAGGCGTTTGCCCTGAATTTTTGACGAATCCAGAGGCAGTGGCTCGCCCTCATACAATCCCACAACCTGCAACAACCCACCTCCCCGCACCATATCTTGCGCCTGTGCAAATGCCTGCGCGCCCGCGCGTCCCCCCACAGCTTCAACCACAACATCTGCACCCCGACCATCAGTAAGCTCTTTCACCGCTGCAATCGGATCGGTCTCGCCCGCATTCACCACAGCACTCGCACCCAACTGTTCCGCCAAATCACAACGCAGGGACAAGGCATCGACCGCGATCACACGGCAATCGTGCAGATGCCGCGCAACCTGCATACAGCAACTCCCTACCAGACCTTGTCCCAAAATCACCATGGTATCGTCTGGACCAGCTCCAGTGTCCCGCATCCACAGCACCGAACTCGTAGCCAGAGGCCAAAAAGTTGCCGCCTCGGATGTAACCGCATCGGGCAGTGATACCACTGCTGGTTTATGGCGCGAATTGACAACCTCAACAGCCACGTACTCGGCATGCGGTGCCAGAGCCGCCACCCGTTCCCCCATCGAAAAATCATCGACCTGCGCCCCCACCTGCACAATCGTTCCAGCGAGCGAATATCCCATCATCTGGTGATCAATCGCCTCTTCTCGCACATACCGCCGCCAGATCTCAGATCCCCTGCTAATCAGCGTGCGTTCCGTTCTGATAAGCACCTCTGTCTGCCGAATCTCTGGCAAAGGCACCTCTTCGATCTCGACATGGTACGCGCCTTCGGGTTTAATCACGCGCTTCATGGAACACCTCCCGATGGTAGTGGTTTGTAGCAATCCCTCAGTCTCCAGCCCCCATCATCACCCAATCGTACATCTCCCCAGCCTGTTCGACAGCGCGATCTACATCTTCGCGCAACATCAACTGCTCCTCCACCAATTTCCGAGCGGCTTGCGCCACGCAGTCCAAATACGCTTCGCGGCTGCCATAGCGTTGAGCAATCGATAATCGCGAATCACCCTCGCGCTCATCCTCATCGCGCGCAAATGGCACCCACATCCCATCAAGGCCAACAAGCGCATCGGTCGCGCCGCGTTGTCGATACCGCCATCCCGTAAACGTACCCAGAGGCGCGACCACCTCTGGCATGCGAATACCCGCGACCTCATTGCCATCTCGATCGACTTGAGGCACGCGCACCCCAAAAGGACGCCCTTTTTCGGGCGGCTCGATATCGATAATACCCGCATCCCATCTGCTCCCCCAGTTCAATCGCAGGGGCCGCCGCATGCGTCTGGGACTTCGCAAGTCGGGAATAGTGGGAAATTTCAAATCGTCAGCATCCACCAGAGAACCATCCGCAATGCGGCCATACCTGCTCTCAGGAGGATCAACGCCCTCGCGCACCCAGCGGTCTAACGCAACGAGAAGCGCGCGCTCTGCATAGCGAAAATTCACGGGATTTGGGGGCACTGTTAGACGCGGCTTTTTGGGCACATCGCCCGGACCGTGTTTTGTACTTGCAAAGTGATAAACGCGAACCGAAGGATGAATCTCGACATCCTCTTGTCCGTTCACATCTGTGTGAATCAAAGACGCACTGCGGTTCCAGTATTCGGTTGAAGTATTGGTATAAAAAATGCGCGGTGTCACCCCCGCGGCGTCACAGCGATCCAACAAGCCACCCCTCTCCAGGGTTTCGGGATCTGTTTGCGGTAAATCTGTAAACGGAAACCACTCCGTGGGATACAACGCATCAAAATGCGCGCTGGCATGCCGCGAAGGCTGTGCAAACCGATGATTAAACGATCCCCGCGCGCCGCCTGCAACATTGGCAAACACCCCATCGAAAACCTTTCGTCCAGCCTCATCCCCATTAAAACCCTCATACAACATGTGCCGCAAAAAACGCCCACTTTGCGACGACCCGAAAGCATAAGCCCGCTCAATCGCATTGCCCAGCGGATTGCCATCCGTCCCGTACTTCAAAAACGACACAAAATCCCGGGTCGCGGCAAAACCCGTGCCCATCACAGCAGGATTTTTGCCCGTATAAACCAGATTGTAAATGCGCCCCGGTTCAAATCCCTGTGGAAATCGGATCGCGGCGCGCCCGTCTTCCAACCGATCAAACATCCATTGATCGCGCCCAATTTCCTCGGCTTCATCATACGGATACGCCCGAACAGTGAGCACCGCATCGCCATCTTCCGCAGGTTCATAGGGATCGTGATAGCGACTTCCCAGAGAATGCAAATCCGTCTCTGCATCAACGACAATCTCACACGACACAGGACCCGTAACATCGACCACTGGCGCGTCCAATGTCATCAAATTGGCAGCGCCCTCTGCCTCAGACGGCACATCGGCCTGCCAACCACACGCGGCAACCGTATAACCCTGCCGCATCAGAAATCCATCGCCAAAATGTGCGGCAGACTCTGGCATATTCGATCCCGTTGACAGATTAAACATCGGCAAAATATTTTTGCGCCCCCGATTGTCCACATTGTAAAACACAGTACGGTTGCCCCGAGCGACATCAACCGGCTTGAGCAAATGCACATCAGCCCGAAAAATCACCCGTCCGTTCTCGTCAACAGGCGCGAGATTTAAATCGACAATCGCCCCGTTTTGTTTGTGATTGGGATCAAGCGCGAACCGCGCACTGCCACACAGCGCTTCATAAGCACCCACAGCACCGTATAACTTACCATCAAGCACTGTTTCCCGAGAAGTAATTTCCAATTGCGTGAGCATTAACCCGCTCCAATTCTCATATCAGTTCCAATAAATTCCACTACCCCTAAAACGCGGTGAGATCAAAGGGATTGGACCACGCCTTGTCGCCATTTGGCGCAATAATCTCAAAACGCACGTGTTTTGAGTCGGGCCGCAGCTTGAAAGTGGCGGTCTCAAACAGCTTACCGCCCTCATAGTATTCGGTCCCCCTCGAATCTAATACCGCGGCAATGCGCTGTGCAGGTGAACATTTTACCGTGACTTCAACCGTGCGCCCTTCCCCACTATGCAACTGAATATCAAAAATTTGTGGACCCGTTGACGCATAGCCCGCGCCAGATTCCAGAGCTTCAACAATAGCTTCGGGTGACCGTTCCTTCACCCGCACCATAGTCCAGCCCTGATACGTATCGCGCTCTTCTGAATCAGCCGCGTGGGAATCGTCATTGCCCAGTGCCGGGAGCAATTGTCCAGACAAATCCATCCAATCGTCCCAATGCACAGAAGACTCACCCCGCCCGGCGCACCGACATGTCGTATTAAAAACTTCTATACCCGCCAAACCCGTCAGCGGCATTGTATCGCGCAAAATATTGATCCCGCTCCAGTGCGGATGTGCGAGCCAGATCGAGCCACCCTGTTTTTTTACTTCATCAATCACATGTTGCGGGGGCATAGCCCGCGCATCCATATCCTCTGAAATATTGAGTGCTACAAAGTGGTGGCGGTCCCCGCCAAAGGGATTATCGGGATGCAATTCAGCACCCTGAATAAGCGTAAAGTTTTCAGGACAGGTCAGTGTCTCGACAAATGTGATATCGTTGTGATCGGATACACACAAATAATCGTAGCCCTGATTGACATACCCATCCACGCGTTCTTGCGGCGAGACCCGTCCATCCGAATTTGTCGAATGGCTGTGCAAATTCCCCTTCAGCCACATATAACCATCGCCATCAGATAAAACAAACGGATTGACCAACCCATTTTCTACGGACATAACAAACTCCTTTGAATTAATTTCTCACCTCTGCCACCAGACCTTCCCCCCTCGAACAGACGCGCGACAAACCAATCGCTGCTCGCCCATCAACACCTGCTGCATTGCATCGGTCAACTCAAATTTCCCCTTTTCCAATTCAAATACAGCGACATCGCCCGCAGCACCAACCCCCAGATGTCCGAGATCATTCTCTCGATCAATCACCTGTGCTGGTTCAATGGATGAGCGTTGAATCACTTCCTCGAGCGACATGCCCAAATTCAAAAACTTGGACATCGTTGTCGGCAAGTCGTAAACAGGACCATCGATATTGTACGAATGGATATCGCTGCTGATGGTATCGGGCGGGAAACCATCTTCCATAGCCGCGCGTCCCACGTCGTAACTAAAACTGCCCAACCCGTGACCAATGTCAAAAATTACCCCGCGATCGCGTGCATCCCAGGCCTCAGAAATCACCTTTCCCCGGTTGTCGATAATCGACGCGGGTTGCGTACCGTGAAAACAATGGGTCACAATATCGCCCGGGCGCAGAGGCTGAATTAAATCGCGCAAAAGCACATCGGCATTGCTGATATGAACCATCAGGGGCTTTTCGCACCGATTGGCGGCCTCCAGGGCAATTTGCAACAAATCGCGCACATCAGCATCGCCGCCCACGCCTTTGTACAAACGCACCTTAACGCCCAGTGCTGTTTTCGGGTGATTCAAAACCGTCTGCGCGCACTCGCTGGCCGATACATAGCCTTCATACACCATCTCGCCGCGTCGCCAGGGCAACCCGACACCCGACAGATTGACATAGGCCAAAATGCGCGTTGAAGAAGGCTCCATCACATAGCGCTCCAATCCGCGATAATTGATCCATCCCGCCGTTCCCGTATCAACGCTCGTTGTCACGCCTGTGCGCGGACACAGTTCATCGGCCTCTATGCCAAAACTCGACACATCTTTGTACACATGGGTATGCAAATCGATCAGCCCCGGCGTCACGAGACATCCGCTTGCATCAATCACTGAATCGGCCTCACCCAAATCGCGCCCAATAGCTGCTACCACGCCATCCTTCAACGCCACATCCAATGTACCTCGCACGCCATTAGCCGGGTCTATCACTGTACCACTTGTTATCAACACATCGTATTGATCAGCCATATCTGTCCTCATGATCGCTCTGCAATATAAGTTTCCGCATCAATTTTTCCCGCGGCAAGCAAATCGCGGAACAGCGCCACAGTTTCAGCCACGCCTTCTGTCAGCGGCTTGTGCGCCACTGTGCCAATCGCAGCTTCTAATCCACTCCCATCGACTTCCTGAGGAAACGGCAACTGGATATCTTCAAACGTGACCTTATCCGCTGCCTCGGGTGCTGCCCGATCAATCGCATCCTTCACATCCTGCATATCGGGTGCAAAACCACCCAAATTAAACGCTCCTGCACCTGCATAATCGGCCCGTGCAGCCTGAATAAACGCGCGCGCTGTATCATCGGCATACTGAAAAACCGTGCGTCCACCATAAGAAATGTGATAGGGCAAATTGGCCGCTGCCGCCAGCATTGCTGTCGTGGGCGTAGAAGTAATTCCCTGATCGCGCCCCACCCCATAGACCACATAGGGCCGAAAACCGATAGAAGACACACCTTCATCCAGCCAATACACATGCGCGGTACCCTCATTCGCCTGCTTGTACACACCGTAATGCGTATGGGGCATCAACGTGGAATCATCTCGCATCACAGCACCCGGTTCGTAATCTTCGGGCGCACCAAAAACAGCGACAGAACTCGCATAGACCACTTTGTCAATGCGCTCCTGTCGGCGTTTCACAGCTTCAAAAACATTTGCAGTACCCACCACATTGACGCGCGCGCCGAGCGGTGGGTCAGCCTTGCAAAACGGTACTTGAAGCCCTGCCAGATGAATGACATGCGTAATCTCATTATCGTCCAACGCCCGTTCAAAAGCAGACAAATCCGCAATATCGCCAGCCACAAACACAACCTGCGCCAATTCGTCATCCGACAGCAACAATTGCAAACGCAGAGGCTCTGTCGCCAGATCGAATATCGTGACTGGCACCCCTTCGCGCACCAGATTGTACACAGTCCACGCGCCAATACACCCCAATGCACCCGTAACTAAAAAACGCTCGTCAGCCATAATTCCCTCTAAAAAAATCCGTTGGCATACACAATCACCAACGGATTTTCGTTATGAAAATAAACCCTCTGCGATTAGAACAACAAGACCGATACCGACTTCTGGATCATGGCAATGGACACCGATGCCATTCCCACAAGTGCCATGCCCACGGAAAAGCCCACCGCCAGGACTGTCGCATAAAGACGCCATTGTTTCTTGCCAAAACGCTTCCAGAAATAGTAGCGCGCAATCAACGCACCGATGATCTGCGTAATCATAAAATGCGGAATATTGGTCAAACTTTGCACATAGCCAAAGATGAGCAAAATGGGCAATCCAAATATGGACAAAATAACAAAGAACACAAGTCCAACGGCAAATCCTGTACCAATAACCCAGGGTTTTAGAGCCTCGAACAAAATGGGCTGATCATCTGACGACTGCAAAAATGCTCCGTCAAAAGAAGGCACCTGATCGATCTCGTATTGATAGAACAATTCTCGGTCCTGGGGATCCATCGCCCGGGAAATGATCATTTCTGGATTTGGCGTATTCAGGTGCGCGCCATTATTCGCACTGCGTATTTCCGGAGCAGAAGGCAACCCCTGAGCCAGAGCATCGGAAATATCGGGGGGCGCGCGACTCAGTGTTGCGGGCGAATATGGCGGGGATTGTGTATCATCAAAATTGGTGTAAAAATAAGCTGTGCTCGACCACGGCCCATACCTGCGCTCGTCATCGGGTACACTATCCGGATCATCGGGTGTTGCCCGCACCCGCCAGTACCACCACGCATTATTCGACAAATTGGCCGGCGTCCACGTTACAGTGCCCTCCTGGGAATAGTCAACTTCCCCACGCATGGTACTGGTAATCCACACACACCGCTGAAGGGCGCGCAACGGCCAGAACAATTGCACGTAAGGATACGAATCGGACGGAATTGGCGCGAGTTTCCAGATATAGGACCAGTACATAAAACTGGTCAGAAAAACCAGCGGCACCATAAAAACTTCTGCCCTCAGGATACTCCTGAAGTTGGTACCCGTCAGCTCAATCTCCCGAAAACGCTGCGCCGCCGCGCCATAGTTATCCAGGCCAAAATCCACAAACCAGATATGAATGCCTCTAAATCCACTCAGAAAAATAGTCGCTTCTTTTATATAGGGAATATTCACATTTTGCCCCACCATACCATCTAAGCGAGCGTTCACAAATGAAATGAGTGGCGTGTACACAAATGCAAAAATAAAGAAAAATATTAACAAGGTGGTGGTTACCAACTGCGGGAATAAAATTTTTGATAGCACAATCGTGTACAAACTCGCTATACAAAACAAGACGATGCAAATCCACATCCTGAAATCACCCCGTCCGGGCGGCGTTTCCCAGGATCCCTTCTCGGTCTTTTCAATCCGCGCGGTTCGCACGCCGCGCCACACCTGATAAAACCCAATGACGGCAATGGCAAATGTAATGCCAATACCAAAACTCATCCAGAAATCAATACCCGTCACAAAATGCGTCTGGATCGTGTCCATCCCCATAAACCAGTGGGGCATCAATCCATAAGAGTGTAAAAGGGGACTTGCAATTGTATGGATGACCACCCCAATAAAGGACCCTATTACCGCCCAGAAGGGCGCGAGAAAACCAATAAAAATGGGTTGAAGATGCAGGGTAAAGCCCAGTGGGGTTGCAGGTAAAAAATATCCCGTATATTGCGTGAAATCGACAAATGGAATCGGGATGAGTTGCACGGGCTGTTCCATAAACGCGCCCGTAATCGCCGGTACAGCCACATAAACCATCCCCCACACCACACCGATCACAGCACCGATGGAAAACATGCGCCAGCGCCACGTAATATCTCCACTGCTTTCTTCTGCCAATGCCATGGCTCCATGCGCATTGATAGGTGCAAATGGAAATGGCAGATTCTCGTAATCGGACGTAATGCGGAACAACACATAGCTGGCGGTAAACCAGGCAATGCGCCCCATAATCGTGCCCAGCACCAGAAATGCAATGGGCCAAAACCAATCGGCGTGTAAAAACGTGCGTTCAATCAGCGCCTCGGAATTTGCCGGAGGTGCCCACCACCACAGTTCACTCAATGACTTTTGTATGCCAAATTGCACGGCTGCGGGCGACTGCACAAAATACTGATGCCACAACAGACCTTCAAACGCATTGGACTCCCGATTGACCAGCGAACTCGTCACATAATACAACAGATAGACTTCTTGCCGCTTGAGTATGGTAAACGAGCGTTTCGCCAGTTCGATGAACAAAATAATCGTGACCCATTGCGCCGCTGCGCCAATTGAGCCACCGATCATCAGATCCAGATAAATATTGCCGGGCACCATCACAATCGACACAAATAACGCACCCACAATGGTTTTGCTATTGAACCCATTGACAAATTCGTCTGGCTCATCAAGCAGATCCCGATACTCTTCAATCTCCTCAAATTGCGTATTTTTCCTTGGTTCTTTGTCTTTGTTGCGTCTTAAAAGATTGCCTAAAGCCATAGATTTTCCCGTGACTATGCGTTGACCGCTGCTGTGGAGTCAGAGAGCAATTCCCGCCCTTTTTCCGTGTATTTGGCGCGATTGCCTGGATCAACCGTTCGCCAGATCAAAAATTGTTTGCGAAGCGCGTTCATAAAGCCCTGATTGACCCTCCGCCACGATGCCGCATCACCCGAAAGCCGATCTATTGTCAGCGTCATCGCAAAAATATTGTGCTCACCCATGGGCACGGCTTCAAAATGCACCTGTTGACTTACACCCAAATCATAAGGTGCCAACCATATTGTCGTATCAATCGTATATCCCGCGCCGGTTGCTGCTTCAACCGAACCAAAACGCGCGCCATCTGTATAAAACGCGCCCATGGACTCACCCACGTGCGACTCGAAATAATCGACCAGAAATACCGACAAACCAAATACGTCTTTGCCACCCACGGTAAATGGAAACTCAAAATGCCAGTGATCGCCTTCCGGATCGGGCAACTTCCAGCGGCGCGTCACATCGGGCACGGCCATAAGTGACGCCTGACGCGCGGGATAGAGCGACGAAATCAAAACCACCACGATCACCAGCACCGAAGAAATCACCGTTGACAATGCCGAATAATTCACATTAAGCCCTTGCAACCACTCCTGCCACAACAAAATTTTAATCACGCCTTGACCGAGCAAATACCCCGATACAGTCCCCAACACGGCATAAACACAGGCCTCGGCAATAAACAAAAAGGCGATGTGTACAGGTGCCAATCCCACAGAAGAATAAATGCTAATCTCGCGGAAACGCTCGTAAACCGATCCCATCATCGTATTCAGCACAATTAACGCAGCCACCAGAATGGGGACAAACAAATTGGCCAGGCCGGGCAATGGTCCCCACCCCATCGAACTGTAAATTGACACCTGGATTTTGCCATCTGCCATTGGAATGCCCGCAAACACCACCACCGACAACCGCGACACATATTCTTTGACCTGTGCTTCGACATCTATGCCTTCGTGCAAACGAATCGCCACAGATTGCAGCGGACTGCCCACTTCCCGCAATATATTATAGGGAATAATGGCAATATCATCGGGGTCAATGTGCTCGAATGGCATGTTCTCGAGTTGGGGCTGTTCCAGACCCTGTTTTTCGCGCGTCTCCTGTTGGGTCAGCCGGGAGACGATCTCATCATCCGTCAGCTTAAAATCCGCCGGACTCAAAATTTCGCCGTCCAGGTCCGGATGATTGCGCATTTTTTCCGCGTCGATCAATCCCACGACGTTCAGCTGTTTGCCAAATAAGCGCACGCTTTTTTTGCCAACGTCTTCGGGACCTACATTGAGCAACTCGGCCATCTTGCCGGGCAAAATACACGCGAGTTCCCCCTCTTCAAACCACCGCCCGTGGCTCAACAAAGTATCGATTCTCGTGACCGCGGGTTCATTGACCGCCAGTCCCAATATCCCCAACACTTTGGTTGATTTTTCCGGCGTTTCAATCGGTGTCTTTTTCAAGTCTCGCGTCACATACCAGCTGCGCGGCGCAATCTCACCCTGATCAAAAAAATTGACGCGGGCATAATCATAAGCCGTATCCTCCAGCGGTCCCCAGAACTGACTGCGGATCAACAACCCCGGATACTTACCTTCAGTATCCAGCAAAATTTGATAAAAATCGAGCGTTGTCTTGATCGACGTAAAGGACAGCACCGTAAATGTCAACAAGACCAGCGTGGCAAACGTCAGGCCGGTGCGCATCTTGCGCTTTTTCATATTCGCAATACCCAACTGAAATGCCGCCACCGAGGCACTTATCCGCCCCACATCCGTATCGTGCAACAACACCTCTTCTGTACGCAGTTGCCGAATATTGTCGTGAAACCGTCCCGACACAATGGCAATCACAAAAATCGCCAGTGCCAAAATCACAAAAGCCAGCAAAATCACAAACGGATTGGAGAGATCAAAAGCGGGATGCACCTGCGAAAGTACGATCCAGATCACCACAAAAGCCGCACCAAAGCCACCGATTTGCAGGCGAATATCGGAAAAAGTAAAAATCAACCGCTCGACAAAAAACGCACACGGAATGACCAGTATCATAAAGAAAATCACGCCGCGGATCACATCGTTTTGCGTTGCTTTTACGTCTGGATAGGCGCGCGATTCAAGGCCCATGCCCGCGCGCGTGTGTTTGACAAACAAATCCCATTTCTTGTCTTGCATCGACTCTTCAGCCAGATCCAGATGCTTTTTAGCCTGCTCGTGCAAATTGGTCATCCGCTGGTTTTCAATCGAATACCGCGCCAATTCGCGTATTCGCGCCTCATTCAGCGTCCACATATCTTTTGCGGCCTGGAATGAAGAGTGAATAAACGACCCGTGTTGCAAAGTCTGAAACCCATCGCCGCGCGCGACTTCCACGCTTTCCGCACTTTTTGAGTTCAGCAACATATAGCGCACGCCTATATCCAGTGACCTGCCCCCCAACCGCATCACAATTTTGACCCGTTCGCCCGGCGTTGTAAAAATGGTTCCCACCGGTTCTTCTGGACCAAAGCCAATGGCATAGCCGTATTCTTGCGGCGCAGTATTGCCGGGACCGAGCACGCTGATGCTCGACAATTTGGATAAATAACGGGGATCGACTGTATCGTAAAAATCCGTTGCAATACACGGGAACAAGATCCGCGTGCGCTTGGATATCCACCAGTCCATATTAAATTCGCCCCGGTATATGCGCGCCTGACGACCGTGATTGGGCGCGTACGTAATTTCGCCGCTTTCCGGATCCATATAAAAAGCCTTCACATCCACGCGGCGTTCGGCAATGCCCGGCATGTAAAATTCGCCATTTTCGTCGGCAATATCGTAGTAGATGCGGCGCACACCTTTGATCGATTTGTCAACGCCCATTCGCAGCGAAGCTACAGCACCGGGACGGGGGCGATCAGGGATAATGCTCCGTCGGGGAAATGTGCGCACAAAACCCTGCAACCCTCGCATGCGATCATCGGGGTCCAGCTTGTAATCGGGCAAAAAATCCTCGGAATTTAATCCGAGATCGAGCACACCGGCAAGCAGGCGTATCTGCCCGGTGAGATTTTTGAAATTCACCTGTTCGGGTATATCCAGTGGCGTATCTACTCTGAAACGCGCATCGTTGACCGTAATGAGCGACAGTGCAGGCGTGCCCGCTTCCAAAACGACCTCGCCATCTGTTTTCAGGATTTTGCCAGGGATATACATATCCCAGCTCATGCCGCCTTTTGGATTGATCCCATCGATGAGGGCATCGGCGGGATCCAGGTCAAATCGCTCGGCTATCGCCTCTGAATAATGTATAAATGACTTGCCAAATGGCGTAAAGAAACGCTTGTAATAATAATTGCGCGTGCTGTTCCAAACCCCAATTTCATCTGTCTGGCTCGTCAAATCCAGAGAAATTAACAGCGGCAACTCGAGAGGTTCGGTCATCAACGCGGCAAAATGCTTTTCTTTGCGCGAATGCCTGCTCAAAAAATCACAAATGCCCCTGAAGCCGAGGTGATGCGCGGAAGAAGCGAGAAACAAAAGCGTGTGTTTGGGCGGGTACTTGCTGAAATATTCGACCAACTTCATCATGCCCACAATCCCACACGCCATCTCTGCGCCCGGCGCGCGTGCGGGCACCACAGACATCGCATCGTAATACGTATTGATCACCACAATTTTTTCGCTCAATACGGGATCGGTTCCGCGAATCCAACCCAAAATATTCCGCGTCTCTTTCTTTTCCCAATCCATTCGCGCCTTCAATGCAACATTGACCTTATCCTTTTGCGCGAGCAATGCCTTGAGCTTTTCGCCACTCTTCTTATCGATCCAAAAACGCTCTACACTATTGGGCACCTGCAAAAATTTGGTCTCTGCCTGCGCGGTAAACGTGGAATCGGGTTCAACAAATATTATCTGCTGCGCACCGAGCATGGCAGCATTGAGCCAGTTGTTCCACGAATTAAATTCCATCAACACCACCGCACCCTCTACATTGCGCCCATTAAATTCCGATACATCGCCCGTGCCACCCCACAAGAGATGCCCCCGCACACCACCTGTGGGCAAAGTGGTCGTCTTGACCAGATTGGGCCACAAACCGTGAATGGTAAAAACCTCACCGGTATCTTCTACCGTCAGGGTTCCACCATAGTCTATGGGCACGGCCACGTCATACGTCTCGGCTTCCACATCTTCCATACCAAAACGCCGAAACTCAGAAATGATAAAATCCGCGGTTTTTTCATGGCCTTCATACCCCACCACGCGCGATTCGTGTTGCGTGAACTGGTCCATCAACGTGCGAATCCCATCTTCTCGCACAGCATCTAAAACCCGTGTGCCTACTTCTTCTGCACGCGGAACGGGCACGGGAGGAACTGCGCTGGGCATTTCCAATCCCAACAAAGCAGCTATATGGGGATTTACGCGATAGGGACCGGCAATCAGGAGCGCGGTGATAAAAATCCCCAAACCAATGAGGCTCAATGCGATGAGCTTGTAATATTTATCCATAGCGATGTACCCAATGTCCGCGTTCTGGGAACCAGATGATGTCAATACCTACTGACAAAGTCACACCGAGAATATATCCGACGAGCAAACCGATGAATAGGGGTCTGGATTTGCGATAAACCGTCGGCCCCCCCACTTTTATGATGACAAACTTAATCAACCACGCCAGAAAAGTTGTAAAACTGGTGCGTCGAACCAGATAAGAACCCGAAATCGCCAGCCCCACGGGATGCAGCGGCCACCACGCAAAGCGATAGCGCATATAGATCAACCCGGCCATCAGCAGACCGCCAATGCCAAAAAATACCGCTTGTTCGGGATGTTCTTCGTAAAACGGTGGCTCGTCGGGTTTTTTAATTACATTAACTGTACCCTGGAAATGGCGTTCGGCTGCCCGCGTAATCTCCCAACTGTTGAAATTATAAGCCCCTTGATCGTAACCCAACCACACGGTGAACAGCATATTGAACAGCAAGCTGACCATAAACACCAGCCCAATAGCACCCATCAGTAGCCGCCGCTGATTGCCGGGAACGCCCTCGGAGACGCGCCCTGCATGGGCCAGCGCGGGCAAAAACAACCCCTTGAAATGCCCGGTAATCAAACCCGAATAGCGGTAAGCAACATGGGTGGCAAGCGGGATATTGCGCCGTCCAAAAAACGGTGCAACCATACTCCAGGCACCTATGGGTGTATTGGTAAATGGCATGCCAGTATCGGCGAGGATCTTCGCCATACCCGTATAGACAAAAATCACGGCGAGAAGGAGTAAAAATCCTTGCAGCGGATCGAAATTCATCTGAGTCAGCCAGACAAACAGATATACCAGGCTGCATAGCAGGCCGATACAAGCGGCGCGATAAGACATCAATTCATCGGAGTCATCCACCGTGGGATCTCTTCCAAGTGCCTTCATCAACACATCTCGCAAATGTCTTCTCGCAACCCAGAACGTCGAACACACAAAAACAATAAATGCCCCTGCAATCTGCCAGTAATACACCCCCGTGCGATAATACGGGGTGATGGCTCTATAGCCCCACTTATTGAGCTGACCGCCCTCAAAGATAAACAACAAATCAAAAAACCAGATTGAAAACAGAACATCCAGGCTGGCAAAATAAGAAAAAAGTATGGTAAAAATGCCAAAATATCCCCTGATAGGCGGCCATTGCCAATCAATCCAGTACCACCGCGATCGATAAATGGGAAAACGCGGAAAGCCCGGCACAAAGTAATTGATACAATTCCAGGCCAGCACGCCAAAAGCAATGGCAAATCCGATCCAGAACAAGCGATTGCGCGTAAACTCGGGCAACCAACCCTCGCCATCGCCCGGTTTAGAAACTATATCGATCAAAGGCGCCATCGCGGGGAAAACCAGGCGTTCGTTTTGCACCCACTGTTTTCTCAAAATAGTGGCGACACAGGCCAGCATCAAAAAAGCCGCCGCCACAACCGTCGTCCACCAGAACAAGGGCAATACCCAAACATCCCAGGGGATAGCAGCACCGCTCGGCAAGCCTTCGTAAAACCACGCAACGGCATTGCCCTCGGGACTCGGCAACAGCCAGTTGGGCAAAAGCGGATGCAAATGCTCGGCCCACTGATTTTCTTCCGTAGCAAAATAATAAGGCGCCGTGATATAGCCGATCAAATATCCCGTCAGGCCAAAACACGGCAGCGCTGCGCCCACGAGGCCCATCGCCAGAATCGCATGCCATTCGCCTGGTGAGAGCGCCCAGCCGGTCATTTTGGCAACAATGGCGAGTCCGATCATCAGGATCATCAACACGATCAGCATGGCCATTGGGATATGGCTATACGTCATCAGCGGAGCGTGTAAGATGTAGCGCACACAAATAGCCAGCAGATCGAGGGCGACGACCAGAAATAGCCCCAATCCCACAGCGCGCAATGTTACCGCGGGTTGTGAACTCGCATCGTCTGCTTCCGTCTGTATATTTTGCGTATCAAGAGCCATTGGCGCGATTTTTGTGATACAAGGTAAAATCTCTTAGAAAATGTGCGGGAATAATTAACCCCCGCCCCTTGCATTTGTCAAATGGTTTATCTGTTTATAATTGTAAACCTGCATATAGCGCAACATCGCTTCTGTTTGCGAAAAAACGTACGCAAGAACCTTGACACCAATCAGCCGTTTTGTTAAATTTTCCAATCTTATCGGGAAAGATGATGGCTCCCTAGCTCAGTTGGTAGAGCAGAGGACTGAAAATCCTTGTGTCGGTGGTTCGATTCCGCCGGGAGCCACCATTTTTTTCATTTGACCCTACACAGACGTATATTTCCCAATATATGTTCCAAATAAAAAAAGGGTGTGAACACTGAAAATTCACACCCCTTTTTGTTTTTTGAAGAAAAAACAAAAGCTCTACAAACTCTGGGCAACCCGAAACCCCACATAAAGGCTCCCGGCAAAGGTACTGTGTCGGTCGCGAGTAGCCGAGCGAAGGAAATATCCTTCCAGGTACCATGCGCCGCCGCGCACCACGCGCGCAGTGCGATCGCCGACCTCCCACGCAGACCCGTCATTGGGTGCCCCTACATATCTATTATTATACCAATCCTGAGTCCATTCCCACACATTGCCGTGCATGTCGTGAAGGCCCCAGGCATTGGCCTCAAACGATCCCACAGGTGCTGACATCTCATTATCCCATTGACTACCGCACCCATTGCAATTGGCGCGGTTGTGACCAAGATTATGCCCCCAGCTATACCTCGTCACTGTTCCCGCGCGCGCCGCATACTCCCACTCTGCCTCGCTCGGCAAACGATAGTTCTTTCCCGTCTGTTCCGATAACCACGCTGTGTACGCTATCGCATCATCCCATGTAATATTGATCACGGGACGCCGTCCTCGACCAAAACCCCTGTCATCTGCTCGCTCGCGCCCCGTCGCATCTGTGAAGAGATCGTATTCCTCAAATGTCACCTCGTACTTCGACAGCGCAAACGATTTAACCGTCACCTCATGCACCGGCCTCTCGGCATTGGTGCAACTTCTCCCCGACACGCACCCCATCTTAAAACGCCCCGCGGGAATCACCACCATCTCCGGCGGCTTAAAAGAAGCCCCTTCCTCCTGTGAAACACGAGCAGATGCAACCGTGAAAAATCCCAACAAAAATAGAACGGAAAAGCTACTGATGATTCCCCGCATGATATCTCTCCTGTCATTATCTTAAATGCGCATCACAATGAAGCATATAAAAAATAAAACAACTTTTTACGGATGAGAAACATATTTTTCACCTTCCGATGGTCACATTGACCAGGGCACCGGGGCGGACGTACTTTCCCGCATTCAGAAAAAGACCTGTTACTTTGCATGTCCCATTTTCCAGATCAATAACAGGACTGATCCCGACAACGCGCCCAGGTAACGAGCGCTTTCCGCCAGCGGTCGGCACGGCAGACAGCGGCATATTCATTCGGACCGCGTTCAGCATGTCCTCGGGCACAAGCAGATGCACCTGGAGATCCTCGGGGTCGATGACCCGCGCGACCGCGGTGTAAGCAAATATCCAGTCGCCCGGCTTTACATTGACCTCGACCACCATCCCGTCCTGGGGTGCGATGATTGCGGTTCTGTCCAGTTCCATACGCGCGGCGACCCAGTTATAGTGTGCGACCTCGGCATCAAAGCGGACATTTTCGAGTTGCTGGTCACTAATCAGCTTCTTATCGTACAACATTTCCAATCGCGCTTGCAGGTTCTGCGACTTCTTCAGTGCAATTCGAGCCGCGGTTTCTTTTACACGCAAATCTCGGCGGGTTAGTACCATGAGGGTATCTCCCTTGACCACCCGGTCTCCCACCTCAAAGTTGACCTGCTGCATTCGCGCGTTCATCCCAGAATAGACCGTCGCCGATCGCGCAGGTACTAATGGTGCCCTCAACATCAGTTCATGTGCATTGACCCTTGCGGCAACGAGCATGAAGAACAGACCGCACAGAAACATCGCGTTGTATATCATAGTTGATCTCCTATCAGACGAATACGTAATGTGCCACTGAATCGCACGTTTTTGCGTTTCAGGGCCTCGATCTCTTTCTGCTTTTCCGCCAGTTCTTTCTTTACTTGCCTCCGTTTCAGGTAATGCACGGGCGGATAAGCCATTTTTAAGTCCTCCAGTTTTTCAAAAATCTCTTGCTTCTGCCTTAACAAATCTTTTACGCGCTCAGTGAGACCTCTAAAAACGGGCCGAAACCGCGAAATCTCCTTTTTTTGGGCAAATTTGAATTCAATCTCCCGGGTAGTGAAACTGACAGTGCCGCCCAGACGTTCTTCCTCCCCAACTTCAAAAGAAGCATCTGCCTCGATCAGTCCAGCCACAAAACTGTTTTCCGGGATCTGCTCTATGAGTTCCCGGTAGGTCTCGCCTTTCAACCGGATCGCCTGTATTCTCACGGGGCGATCCGTCTCCTCCACGCGCACCTTATCCGGCAAAATGTCACCGTGTTCTCCGCAAGTCAGAACCCGCCCATTGAAAAAGATCCAGAACCACGCGGGTCTGGCATCGAGGATCAGGGCTTTTCCACTCACCTTCTCCCGCGTGTGTCGCCACTGTCCTTCAAAATTCAAGTAGGTTTCTGTATTGGCTCGCCGTTACGTTGAGT
>JAPOXY010000108.1 GCA_026706845.1 Gemmatimonadota bacterium | reverse complement strand
TATGATAAGGTTCCCACTATCTTTATGTCCAAGCTGATTCAGTGCTTCATTGAGTAGGTCTCGGTGAAGACGTTTCTGCTGTTTGTTGAGCGACCAAGCCAGAGTCCTTTGTACATCTGCCAGCTTGAAGAGGTTCGATGCGATAGCAGAGAGGTCTTTGAGAAGGACATTAACTTGATTTTTCAGGATATCCTGAAAGAACCAATCATTGAGTTTCTTTTGGACATTACTTTCTATCTTGTTGACGTCGCTATTGAGTCTCCTTTCAAGTTCTTTGCGTTGCTTACTGGCCTTTTTTTCGCGGTCATCGAAGAGCCACCGTGATAAGAGCGTACCTATCACGCCAACTGCTACCGCGGCCAAGGTGAGGGGATTGCTAGCAAGGAAGAGGGCAGCAAGACCAAGACCACCTGAAAGAATTGTGGTCCCCCAATTCCAAGCACGTTTTGTATCGAATATAGAATCCATGCTAATCCTGCGATTACCAGCAAATTCACCGACGAAATTCAGTTCGACTTCAAGTTGTCGTGCGACCTCTGACAGTTCAGCTTTACATTCATTCTGGATTTGTTCGACAAGTTTCCTTGCTTTCCTCTCGATGCCTTGCTTTTTTATTAAGCGATTCCAACGATTACCAGCATCTGACCGATCATAGTAATCCTCCGCAAACCCTGGGATTTCAGCACGAAGAGAGTTCATTTCTTTTTTTATAAACGTATCAATGCGTTCTTTGCCACTTTTGTGAAATCCACTAGACCACGATTTGACCTGGCGCCTCTTGTCAATGAGAACTCTGCCACGGGACGAGTTCTGAGCACTAAAATCCAATAATTTATCACTAAATTCAAGCATCGGGACTACAGAAATGTCGATGAAGCTCTTCCATTTCAGAAATCTCCCGCGGTTAACCACCTCCGAGATAATTTGTTTTTCGACGTAGTCGAATCGGCTTGCGCGTGCCAACTCGTTCTGTTGCGTCTTGTACTGCGGCTGTTGAGATAGGAATCTCGATAGCAAATGGGTGTAAATAAACCTGATTCTACTGCCCGGACTGTATTTGTCCACAAACTCGCGAAACTGTTTAACGATATCGTTGAGTTCTCGCCTTTTGTGATAGAACCAATCTTTTCTCAAAAAGAGGAGCATATCTTCCGCATTTTTGATGCCCTGATGAAAGTTACAGATACCCAGAATTGGCTTCCCTTGTGACCTCACGCGTGCGAGGCACCTCGCTTCCGCGTCCTGCGGCGCACTTTCGGTGATTAAAAAAAGCACCAGGTCTGACTGTACGGCAGCCTCGAATGCCTTTTCTTCGTCCTCACGGCCTTCATCATCAGATGCGGCTACGCCGGGCACATCAGTAATCTTGAGGCCTTTCCAGCTATAGCTACGCACATCTCGGGTAGTACGTTGGCTTCCCTTGCCGATGGATGAACCATCGCCATTGGTCAAAATCTCCATGAATGTCGACTTACCGGCCAGCGTGCGACCAAAGAGAGCAATTGAAAATTCGTCCAATTGTGCGTGTTTCCCCTCCAACAGGCGCATCTGTTCATTGTGTAAAGAACCGAGTTCCAATACCACTTGTTGTAGTTGTTTTTGAATTTGGTTTTCAATTTCGTTTGTTTGGATATTGCCATCATTCAGAGTTTCCAGATGTGATTTTAATTTCGAAACTTCTCCGTCTATCGCGAACTTGATTTCATCAAGGTTGGCACTTGCAAGCCGGTATCCTTTGCGGGCTACACGACGGCATTTTTTAAGGGTTTGCCGCAACTTGTTTTCGTCATACCATCTTCTGAAGTATCTGGAGATTCTCGAGGTTATTTTATTCATTATACTATCCTTCGATTAACATAACGGGTATTCAAAGAATTTCGTAGCGTTTCGGGTAATACCAGGTCTCCATTGGAGTCTGTGTCAATAGTAGTCTTTCAATCTTGACTGGCAATCAACAGTATGATTGTCGGTACTCCATCATCTGAAACCATTCCGCGAATCACCGACGAACTCTTTTTCGGAAATAGGTTTCAGATCCAACTCGTTCAAAGAAAATAGGAGAATTCAATCCTTCAGTATTTCTTTGAAGGACAATATCTCTAATTGAAGAGCCAAACCAAATGTGTCTACTTTTAGGATCAATCCCTGCTGTTTGTCCAATTCGATCTGAGAGATTATGCTGCTTTTGGTATTCCTCCCAGATCTGTTTGGCTTCGCGCGAATCAGCTTGTGTCCAGGCTGGATGTTTCATCGTCAAAACCTCCTTTTTGGAAAGGTCCGCGGCGATATTTTCTGCATTTTCAAGAGGCGGTTAGAACAAGAGTTGACCGCCAAAGCGCAACAGAAAAGCGGCAACATCCTCGCCAATAAGCAAATAAACGGGCTTCCCTGTTTTTTGCTGCAGTTGATTAAGAGCCGTGTCAAGTGCTTCGGAACCAGAGGAGGCTGTGGATACAATGATCCCCATGTCTGCATTCCAATAGTCAAGTGCCTCTTGAATTTGATCTACGGCTTTGGTTTCCCACATCTCGCCTTCAAAGGATTTCACTTGAACCACGCAAATGCGCTGTTCTTGTATCTCCAGAATGGGTATCTCCCATTCAAAAATTACCTGTAGGTCTGCGCCGTGTTCTCCGGCACCACCTTGTTCCTTCACTTCTTTGACTCCGGGAACGTTCCGGAAAATTTCTGCAATCGGGAACTCGAGCTGGGAACCTGGATGCGTACGCTGAATTTTCTTTGTGATATCGGATAGAATATCCTTTTTGAGCCAATCGATATTCGTTTCCGGTGTACTAAGCGTGCCTTCTTCACCCCTTTTCAAACACTCGATAAGAAATTCAAATTTCTCATGCAGATCGTAGATGCGCCACCATCGTCCCCGCAGTTTGAGCTTCCTTCTTAGCTGGGGGTAAACGATTGTGTTGTTTCGGTCAAAGACGCAAACCGACTCGGGATCAACGTGGAAACGATGGTTGAAATTATCATCTTCGTAGCTCCAAAAATAGGGGCCGGTGACACGGGCGAGAGTACACTTGCCCCATTCAGGTATATTGATATAAACTACATAGTCTTCCTCTTTGATATCGAGTAGAAAGGGATGATAACAATCCCATTCTTCGCATGTAAGGCTATCCCCATTATCAATTCTGGCCTGTAACGTTCTTAAGTTAGCAGTTTTTTCATAGCTCCAACCGAAACGTCCCACTCCATTCTGCAGAGAGTTGTAGGTCATAGCATCGCGAGCGGGATCTTCCGAGTACATCAGTGCATAGATCGTGTAATCGCTCATTTCATTATTCCTTCCCATTTTTTTGAAACGACCTGCCTTGATATCGGCCCGTACTTTTTGGGCGAGTTTGGCGAGTTTATCTTGTGATGCGGCAAACGCTTCATCCCATCGGCGTTCATCTCCGAGTTCTTCAAGAATTATACTTGCGATAGCCTCCTGCTTTTCAGGGGGAAGTTTAGACACTTCAAGGAGTGCTTTTTCGAGAAGTTGGGTCCTGATAGCGTCTCCTTTTAATTTATCTATCGGATGAACCTCGAAGTGGATTTAGAGCACCCAGGCGGTTTGTATAGGGGAGAGGTGCTCCTGACGTATCGCTCAAGGGCAAGGGTGGATCTGTTTTTGCAGTCGCTTTGGTTATGATGATAAGCGCGAGAAGGCCGACTGGTACTGCGAGGAGGTCGGCGGGGTGATCGGGCGCGATTTGAAGCAGGATGAGATAGGCGATCGCACCTGAAATCATCGACCAGAGCGCGCCAGAACGATTGGCGTTGCGCCACCAGATACCCGCAGTGAGAGGCACAAAGAGGGTCGCCAGTAAGATAGACCAGGAATCGACCATCAGCGTGTAAACCGTGTCGTGCGAAAGGGCGAGATAAAGCGCGATAATGCCGAGGATGGGGACGCTCAGGCGGCACAGGCGAAGTTGGGTTCGCGCGTCAATGTCGGGGCGCAGGTAACGGATCAGGTCGTTGCCGATCACGCTGGCAGGGGCGAGCAGGGCGCTGTCTGCGCTGCTCATTAGCGCGGAGATCAAAGCACCGATAAAAATGGCCATGCCCAGTGGGGGAAGATAGGTTTCTGCGAGTTTCATCATCACCTGCTCGGGATCGGCCAGATTGGGAAATGTGAGGGTGGCTGCAATGCCCAGAAAAACGGGCAAGAGACCAACGGTCAGGTAGATAATCCCAGAGAGATACGCGCTGTTCTGGGCGACGGATTCGTTTCGGCTGGATAAGCTGCGTTGCAAAAGGTCCTGTCCTGCGAGATTGCCCAGGCCAATTACCAACCAGGCGCGCGCATAATTAAACCATGTAGTCATGTCTGCATCTCGAGGATAGAGATAAAATTGGTCATCGGGCAGCTGCGCTCGAATGGCGGCCCATCCCCCCATGTCGCTCAAAAGAACGGGCGTCATAAAGATTAGCCCCAGGGTTAAGACGGCCACCTGAATAAAGTCAGTCAGCGTCACCGCCCACATGCCGCCTACGGTTGTATAGATCAGCACAATAGCAGCACCCAGACAGGTGCCTAATACCGCATCCAATCCCGTGAGCGCGTGGATAATTTTCCCAAATCCCACCATTAGCGACGCAACCCAGCCCAGATAGGCCGGAATCGTACACGCTGCGGCGACCACACCGGCTGTTTTGCCAAATCTCCGTTCAAAAAATTCGGCAATGGTTGAAACGCCCATGCGTCGCATCATCCGTACGTAAAAAAGGCCCGCGAGAAATAGACACAGGGCTGCGCCAAAGGGATCGGCAATGATGGCTAAAAAACCACCTTTGTAAGCCGCGCCTGCTGCGCCGAGCACAGTGCCCGTGCCAAACCAGGTGGCGGAAAGCGTGCCCGTGGCCAATAAGATGCCCAAACGCCGACCCGCAACGACAAAATCGGCAGAATCTTTGACGCGCCTGCCGGCATAGACGCCAACCAATAGGGTGAGGAAAACATAGGCGCAAAGGGCAGTGATGATGGGTATTTGAGACATAGAGCACCTCGGATCAGGATTTTCAGGATGAAAGGATGTTCAGGATAAGCGGTCAGATATTAGCCTGAACTACTACCGCTGTTGCATATCGTTGTGTTGATTCATCCGACCATATTTTTTAAGCACCTTGACCAATTTATCATGCGGTAACGCGGGCATTGTGCGGTTGTCTCGGCCCGTCATCGGTCCTGCCACGCACATGGCGTTGACAATGGCTTCTTCGGTAGCTTCAATGGTGGCCTGGAAGATGGCGTTTAGCCGACCATCGCGTAGTGTGGTAATTGTATCGCGGTCAGCGCGGGTGCGAGGTAGGCGATAGGCGGTTGAAAAGGCAATGGCGAAATCTCCGCTACTGGTGCGGGAAACCGTGCCCGTGCGACCAATGCCTATGGCGGCGCGTTTGCACAGGCGGCGCAATTGATGTGGCACCAGGGGCGCGTCGGTGGCTATGACCACGATGATTGAGCCATCGCGCGTTGGGGAAGCCTGAACGGGCAATTCGCGTCCTGCGGGAACACCGGCAATGAGGAGTTCCCGCCTGCGCCCACAGTTGGCATTGACGAGCACGCCTACGGTATGTCCATCTGGTACAACGCGCGAGGCTGTGCCGATGCCCGCTTTGAATCCATACGAGCGCATGCCCGTGCCCGCGCCAACCGAGCCTTCGGATACCGCGCCGCCTGTGGCGATTTCAATGGCTTCGACAACGTGATCGACTGTGACGTGTCGTCCGGCAATGTCATTGAGACCGCCGTCGTAACATTCGGCGACTACGGGTAGGGGAACCCGGCCAGCGCCTTGTTTGAGCATGTATGCGACTACGCCGCTATAGCCTTCCCCCACAGATAACGTATTCGTAAGTACAATGGGCACTTCGAGTTGCCCGCGTTCGTTAATCCAGGCCATACCCGTCATTTCACCATTGCCATTGAGGGATTCGGCTGCGGCGAATACATTATTTCGATAGATATCCTCACCGTGCGGGACAATGGCGGTAACGCCCGTTCGCACGGGCCCTTTGCCCACGACGAGTTCGCCACTACCTTCGATTAATGTGACGTGACCGACGAGAATGCCTTCGACATCGGTGATGGCGTTGTATGTACCTGTGGGCAAGGTGCCAATCTGAATGCCGAGATCCCGGGCACGCGGGCGCTGTGCATAAGATGGCATTGCAAGCAGCAAGCTGAGGAGGCAGAACAGGGTTTTGGTGATCATAGGGTACCTCATAGAGCAATGGTCTTTGGGCAGCAACCAGTTATAAACCGTTTCACACTTCATACTTCACACCTCAATGGTCTCGGCCTTTCCACGTAAATCCACGCAGGGTTCCCGCGAGGCCGATGAGAATGGTGTAGGGGATTTGCACGATCTCCCAGAAAGGAAACATGATGAGTAGATCCGCACGCTTGAAGATATGTACGCCTTTTCCCGCCACGAGCAGATCTACCAGTACTTTCGCGCCCCAGCAGATCAAGGGCAGTGTGTATGTACCGTCTGTTATTGAGATGAGAAAAGCAGCGGGAATGAGCGCGTTGGTCAAAAAGACCACTGCAATATAGGAAAAAAAAACGAAATTGATACGCAGTTGATACGCAGCGTTAGATGCCCATCGCTTGCGTTGTTGCCAGAGCGATGATGGGGTTTCTGGGCGATGAGTGATTGCGAATGCGCCGGGATCAGTGGCAAATGCAATGCGTCCATCCCATGCCCGGCGCAGCAACTGGAGCAATAGCACATCGTCGCCAGACGGGCGGTGTGCGATGTCGCGGAAACCGCCGACTTTTTCAAAAAGACATTTGCGATAGGCGAAATTTTGTCCCGAAGCAGCCAGGGGTCTGCCCACCCCGACGGCGCCTGCCGCCGCCGCCATGAGGGTGAGAAAATCATAAGCCTGCAAGCGGTCGAAAAATGAGCGCGATGTAAGTTGTGAAAATCCGATGACAACGCCAATATCAGTCGCCATATAAGACGCCATACTGGCGATCCAGGTGGGTGGCACTGTGCAGTCGGCATCGGTGGTGAGGATCCATTCGCCCCGCGCGCAGTGAATGCCAACGGACATCGGTCGTTTCTTTGCCGTCATTTCTGGAAAGCTGTTATCCACAGACAAAAGGTGGAGATTGTCCAGATGCGTGGAGGCGACAATTTGGGATGTATTATCTGTTGAGGCGTCGTCAACGACGAGGATTTCAAATCTGTCGGTTGGATAGGTCTGTTGTTTCAGAGAATCGAGGCACAGACCGATATAATCCGCTTCATTTCGGGTGGCAATAACGATAGATATAAATGGCGTTTCAGCAGTGCGCGGCTGGTTGTTTAGGCGGAATAATCCGAAAAAAAAACACAGTGCGACGAGGGTGTAGAGGACTGTAGAGAGCAGCAATAAGTGGTGGATGATATCCATAGTTTATCAGTGCTCAACTTTTTCTATGTCGTAAAACATGCCCTTCACCCCTTCTGAGCAGTTGTTGCATATCGGCACAGATTTGCGGTCTTTGAGGATGGCGTTTCTGAAGTCCGTGTATTTTTGACCGGTCCAGATCTGGTCGAAGTCCGATTCATTGAGGGCGTCGCCGAGGCCGTAGTGAACATCTTTGTCAAAGCAGCAGGGCGATACAGCGCCGTCCCAATTGATGACAGTGCTGTACCACAGGTGGCGACAGGTGTTGCTGATTTTGCTTTTGGTCGAGAGGTGGTCGGCAGTGTAATCGTAGCGGCTGAATTTCTCTTCAGAGGGCAAGAAGGTCTCTGCATCGGATTCGGTATAAACCTGGGCTGTTTTGAGCGAGAGGCGATCTACGCCTAACTCCCGAGCGAATTTGCGTGCGGCTTCAATTTCGTGTTCGTTGTGTTTCATAATTATAAATTGCAGGTGGATCAGGGGATAGCTGCTTTGCAGGTCGCTTTTGGCCTGAACAAGGAGGCGGATGCCTTCGAGTACGCGGTCAAAATTGCCCCCCACGCGATATTTGACATAGCTTTCGGATGTGACGCCATCCAGAGAGACCACGAGTTCGGAAAGGCCGGAATCGACGATGTCTCGAGCGGTTTCCAGGTTTTTGATGTAGTGGACATTGGTGCTGGTCAGTGTGGGGACATTGTGCGCGGAGGCCAATCGGATCATGTCGGTGAGGTGTTTATTGATAAAGGGTTCGCCCTGATTCCACAACATGAGGAGCAGAAGGTGATCGGCCTGTTGCTCAAAGACCTGCTTGAAGTGTTCAAACGGCATAATGCCGCGCTCGCGGGTCATGTCGCCATTGCCAGAGGGGCAGAGTGGGCATTTGAGGTTGCAGAAATTGGTGGGTTCGACCATGAGCACAAAGGGTTTGCCCATGCGAATATCCCGCCGAAATAGATTGGAAAGGGCGTAGGACGCAATCACTCTTGAGGCATTCCATATTCGCCGGGGCGTGATTGCGCGATGGTATCGCATGAAGGTTTCGGGCAGGAGTTTGATTGAGAGCATATTATTTCCATTTGAACGGTGAAAATGTGCCGAGCGCGCAGATGATGACAATATAGGGTATGATCAGGATTTCGAGAACTGGAAACCACAGGAGCAATTTCGGGCTTTTGAACCGGATACTGCCGAAGAACAAAAAAACGGCATCGGCAATTATTTTTATCCCCAGGCAAGAGCCGACCACATAAAATAATTCGGTATTGACCCAGAACAAAATGGGCAGCGTCGCCAGAACGACATGGAATATATACACCGCAAGAGCCAGAATCAAGGTGGGAATGCCGTAGTGAATGGTTTTGGATTGGTAGCGCACCTGTCGATTGATGAGATTGTCTGGGTGAGACGCTGAGGGGACAAATGCATCGGCGTCTGTGTTGAACCGAATTTTCCACGCGCTTTTTTGTGCAATTTGGCGCATGAGCAATACATCGTCGCCGCCGATGATATGTCCGATGTCGTTAAAGCCGTTGACCTCATCAAAGGCGTTTCTGCGATAAGCCATGTTGCGCCCCGAACAGGTGAGCGGAAATCCAATGCCCGCGCTGCCCGCCGCGAGAGTTGAGACAATGAGTGCCTGGAGAGATAGCAGGCCCGATAGTGCTTTTTCGCTTTCCAAGAGGGGGGCGTGGCCGATGACCATGCCGATGTTGGGCGCAAAGTGCGCGAGGTTTGACACAATCCAATTGGGACCGGGCCGACAATCGGCGTCTGTTGTAAAAATAATATCTCCACGCGCGTGTTTAATGCCCTGCCACAGGGCGTTTTTTTTTGGGCAGATATAGTTCTGCTGTGTGACAGATACGCGACTCAGGTTGGGTAAACAGCGCGTCCATTGATCAATTCGAGCGGCGGTATCATCTGTGGATCGGTCATCTACAACGATAATTTCCAGATGATCGTCAGGATAGGTCTGTGCAGCCAATGCCCGCAAACATGCATCGATGTTGGTGGCTTCATTGCGAGCCGGCACAACAACGGAAACAGATAGACGCTGGGTATTTACGGCCCGCGATCTGCGAAAAAGACCGAATAAAAAAATGGCGATCAGCGTGATGTACACAGCGCAAAGGCTTGTGGTGATATAGATTGCAAGGTCATGCATGATAAGATACAAGGGGCATCAAGAGACAAGTTTCGTTATAGAAGGACAAAAAAATAAAAACACAAGGGAACAAGATTGCGAGGATATCCTTCGACTCCCACAGATGAAATAACCAGATAGACCTATCCAAGAACCTCGTAAGAATCACATATCCAAAAAGTCCCGATTTGAGGCACAGAGAACGCAGAGAGTTCTGCCATTACCGTTACGCCCTTCGAGTTCCTGACGTCGTCTAGTATCTCACTCGCTACCCAAGCTGTATAGCTGTGTAATACATCTTCACTCGATGACTGTTCATGTATCGTGACTTTACCCCACCTTCCTTTGGAGAGAGGTCCCAAAAAGGCCGACACCATTGATGATATTGGGGGCAAATTTAACGAAGTCATAATATCGACCTCTATTCTCTTTTCCCGAAGAACTCCTATTACGGTGACTTGCTCGGAATCTGGGTCTGGACTAATTGATATAATGGGATCTTGTTGTTGTGTGCGTCTTTGGGATAGCGAAACGATATCTGAGTCTATGGAAAAGTTATCCGGTACGCGACGTATTATAACACCTGGACGAATCTTAACCGTGATTACACCAGAACTATTTTGCTTGCGAACGAGATTGCGTGTCCAGGAAGTATTGCAGTCGTGTATAGGCCAAGGTGAGCCAAGATCGTCAAAAAAGACTTTCGATCCGCAGTCGCATTGAAAAAAGAAAACAGGATCTCTACAGTCAGGACATTTGGTTGGCCAAGTAACAGAATTGCACCACCATCCATGAGTTGCGTTCATTGCTCGTCCTCCTTAACGTCGAGAATGTCTGAGAGGGTCTCCAGGATTTTTTTCCATTCCCTTGCAACAAGTTCAATAAGTGCCTGTGCTATTGCCACGATGTCTTCGGTGTCACTAGCAAACCAATCTTGGTGATGCGCTAATACCCGACCACGATACCCTGAACCTGCCCCCCATTCCCTGATACAACTATACCAGAGTTCTGCATCGAACTGCATATACTCAGTATGGATTGTCCTTCCCAATTCTTGACTTTTATGAAAAAGAGATTCTGCTCCAGACTCGATTATCCAGAGAGCCTGTCTCACCAGACTGAAAGCTTCCTCTAACTCAGGATCTTGGAGGAGATTCTCTGCGACCATCTTGAAAGCCTCCAATTTGGGACCCACAGCCCCTGCAGCCGTTGCTCGGGCACCATAGCCGAGTTGGTGAGCATAATCAAGGTTATACCACTCTCCTTGACGACGTACGCTTGCCTGCACAGAACTGGCGTAGGCCCTTCCGATGGCTGAGAGCAAGCTATCCTGTAGATTTTTGGTGAAGGGATCAATTTGTTCGTTGTGTTTTTTCCATACTAACAGTCGTCTAGCCGCCTGTTGCTGTATCTCTTGGACCTGTGCCTTTTCAGAATTTTGCACCAGATCATTGGCCCCATCTATCGCCTTCTTAAGATTTTCACAGTGTTTTTCCCTCAGACCATTAACCAATTTTAATAGAAAGATACTGAGGTGTTCAGGTTCATCTTCATACGAATTGAAGAATTCGACGCGCACATCGGGGACGTTCAGGTCTATTAGGCGCATTTCAACTTGGTCCCCTTTGAGGTCATACCCTTCGTCCACAGTTTCGGCTTTAAACCCTGAGTCGTCCTTCACAGCTAGAGCTTCATTAGGACGTGGCAACGTCAAAACCGCGGTCTTAGTCTCTAAATTAGCGCATTGCCCTTCTTTTGCCCTTTCTAATAGCTGTTGCACCGAGTTTGAGGGAGCATTATTAAAATACGAACAAAGGACTACAATAGTGTTAGGGGCATTAAAATGTTTTTCTAAATCACGACGTTCGGCTGTGCTGTCAATACCTTTGGTGTCCACAACGCGGATGAATAGCGACTCCTCTCCAAGAATTCGTTGAGGCACGGTGATATCGATACGTTTTGGTATGGAAAACTCGGGATGCCTCCCGTTGTTCACCTGCTCAAAGTTTTTCTGCAACCACAGTAACGACTCCTCGCTGGAGATTTCGGAGTACCAGAGTTCGCGCCTTGTCCTCTTCTGAAGATCCATTTTGGCCAAAATTTCGGCTGCAAGAGTATTCGGATCTGCGTATCTCTCAGCTAGGTCCTTGGCGGGGTCTTGGATCTCCCTTATTTTTTTACTACCAGGCCCTTGCTTTGTTCTAACTTTCCGCTTAATAGTAAGTCCACTCATGTTTCGAATTGCCCGCACTATCTCTTTTGAAGTTCCATGTGCATCTTGATCTCCTACTTGCTCTTCATGATGTGTATCCGCGGAAGGTAGGAGGAAATGCGCGAATTCAAGGACCTCTCTGCGAAGCTCGTTTTCCCCCATAGGTTCAACGGTGAATCCGTATTGAGGTCCCTGCACGAGATGAACTTCGCATACGGTCACACCACCGCCGCCTACCTCAAGTACTGGTACGAAAGTTTTCCCTTTTTGTACCTCAAGATCAGCTACGCTACATATAGCCGTAGATTTTCCTACTCCAATGTCCCCTACAAACGCGATAGTATGCTCTGTCTCTAAGACGAGACTTGTAGCAATTTTAAGTTCATCTTGGAACGCTTCCAAACGTTTCACAAATACGTTCTTAATATCAGGTTTAGCTGAAAGCTCTTCTATATTTTGGAGTGCCTGTTCTGCATCCCAAAGAAGTGGCTCGTTGGGGTGTCCGAGCGGCGGCTTCTGTAACTTCTGCCAATCGCGCTCGGCTGTCTCTTGGAATCGTAATGCTTCCTTAGTGCCGATTGCTTCCAATATGGAGTTTAGTTCATCGGCGACCAAGGGCCTTTCGCCCGATTCCACGCGCGAGAGAACTGCTGGACTCCAAGTCACCTTTTGAGCTAGTTCATTCTGCTTGAGACCAGCTTTGTCCCTGAGACGTGCAATGTACTTGCCCACTTCAGCATCAGTATTCATGGTATCCTCCTTGTGATGTATAAAACGTTTCAGGGGAATATACATAAAAGAAAAATTTTTGTCAATATTTTTCTACAACATTGCTACAACGTTTTCAAAGTTCACAGTAGTTGGTCGGGCTAAGTTTCAAGCCTAGATGCCTAAGACAACTCACAAATCGGCTGACTGGTGTTTTGGATGGGATAATCGGTTAAAAACTTCTATCACATAATAAAACCGCGCTTAGATGTCACTTATGGACACCTGAGCGCGGTTTTATTAAGAATGGGTATAGGAAGCCCTGTGCTAAACTATGTCTCCCTCCATTTTTTTAATATAGTTGCTAATTGCACCCTTGATTTGGTCTCGATCTGATCCGTTACAGCACTGTTCCAGGTCTTCGATAATTTGCTCGGTAATTAAAACTATCTTCTGTACACTTCCCGAATTTTCGTGTTCGACTAAATCAAGTTCATAATCAGCCTGGTTTCTCCATCCCTTTAAATCTCCGATATTGCTTCCTGCGTGTTCCACCGTGGGATTGCCAGCATTCCCAAGATATTTATAAACATCACCGTGCGCCCCAGGCCCTTTCGAAATCTCAAATCCCATATCAACAAGGAGTTTGCGTGCAACATGAAAAGCTGCATAATAAGCACGACTTACAGCAGATCGCAATTCTGCTGCCTCATCCGATTGGGCCAGGTCGTTTGCCACTCGTAAAAAATCTTTTGGATCCATATGTTAGGCAAAACTAAAATTGAATCGCAACAGGTTTCTTTCGGGCCAGGGGATCTCGGTGACCAATAGGCGAGTGTAGTTGTTATATTCAGTCAAGAAGTTGGCTGTATCCGGGACTATAATATTTATTTCAATCCATTTCTCATCGTCCTCTGGATCTATAACGAGCCGCAATTTGATATTTTGGATCGCAGAGAAACAGCGTATAACAAATTCCTGCGCCAGATCCAGGGCCCCTGAAAGGTTGTTCTCGATACAAAATTGTCGAACTTCAGAAGGTATTCTTACCTCTTTTATTTTTGCTTTTTTTAAAGCTAATGGTGACTCTATAGAATTGGCAATAGCTTCTGGCGAACTCATGTCACGTCCCCTTTTGGGCAATTTCTACGCCTAAATCAAGTAATTCCCGAAAGATCTCTGACAATTTATTGACCAGCAGTATTCCTTAAATTTTCAGAAGATAACTTATGGTTGAGAATATAGACCAAGATACGATTAACAAAGTGAAAAGAGAAATGGAACTTGTCAAGTTTTTTGTTTTTAATGGACATTTCATAACCCCCTGTTTATTTTCGATAATTGGCTTATCTGCGCATAGACGGACGAGAGGTCACCAGATCTTTTTACAAACGCAGCCAATGCCATTTTTCAAACCATTTAACCGAAGGAGAACGTCATGAAATATCTATCCATCGGTTTAATCCTTGTGCTGGCGTTTTTTGTCGTCGAATGTGGGAAGAACCAGAAACCGACCAGATCTCCCGACCTGTCTTCTGAGAGCCAAACAGTCCCATCTCCCAGTCAAGAAACAACAGTTACATCCGTTCCTATTGGTATTCAAATGGGGCAAAGAGCACCCGACTTTACCCTTAAAACTATCACTGGTGAGCCTTTCAAACTTTCTGAACAACGCGGCAAGCCCGTTTTCCTTAACTTTTGGGCAACATGGTGTGGGCCTTGTCGTGTCGAAATGCCCGACATGGAAAAGTTACAACAGGCTATGGGGGATCAGATCCTGATCGTTGGTATTGATATTAGAGAATCGTTTTCTACTGTGCAGAATTTTCTCCGATATCGCAGATACACCTGGACTTTTGTTCTCGATTCAGACGGAGCTGTTGCCGAGGATTACGAGGTTGCAGCCATTCCCACCTCCATTTTTATTGATGCCAAAGGTGTGATTGTCCGAAAGTTTCGCGGTACACGAAGCTATGCGACTTTCCTGGAAGCAGCACAACAAGCAATTGACAATTGAGCGGTGTTACCGAATGGACCGCCTTCTCCCGCCTTCATATGAATCCGGGAGAGTTCTATGGCTCTGCTTAAATGGCTGAGCGTTGCGTAACCCACTAAACTGACGGCAGTGAGAATAATACCACGGATACCTGTATCCTGTCCATATTTTTCACTGTCCCCTGATGCAACGGCCTGGCGCAGATATACTCTATCCAGCCTCAGAGACATCCGTTCTATCTGAGAATCCACAATGCAGAGAGGAACACGGAATAATGAGCTTTTTTCAGTTGGAAGAGCGGAACTCAAGCGTGCGGCAGGAAGTTCTGGCTGGTTGCACCACATTTTTGACCCTATCGTATATCATCTTCGTGAATCCGCTGGTGCTGGAAGGCGCGGGAATGGACACTGGCGCGGTGCTGGTAGCCACTTGTCTCGCCGCGGCGTTCGGGTCTGCGGTCATGGGACTTTACGCCAACTATCCCATTGCACTGGTCCCGGGGATGGGTCTGAACGCCTATTTCGCTGCGGTCGCGGTGGGCACACTGGGATTGTCCTGGCAGGTCGCGCTCGGAGCGGTGTTCTGTTCTGGATGCCTGATGCTCATCCTGTCCGTGCTTCCAGTGCGGGAGTGGGTCGTCAACAGCATTCCTCGCTCACAGAAGATGGCTATCGCAGCGGGTATCGGATACTTCCTTGTCATTATTGGATTGCGCAACGCAGGGATTGTGGTAGCCAGCGAAGCCACGCTGGTCACGTTGGGCGATCTGGCTCAGTGGACAGTGGTGCTGGCGGGTCTCGGATTTATTGGAATCGTGGCGCTCGAGCACCGGAAGGTGCCTGGCTCTGTGCTGATCTGCATTCTGGTTGTGGCATTGGTGGGTTGGATAGGGGGGCTGTCGCCAGCACCGGAATCCGTGGTAGCGCTACCACCTTCGCTGACTCCAACAGCGTTGCAACTGGACATTGTCGGGGCATTCGAGATAGGCTTGATCTCAATCGTATTCGCATTCCTGATGGTGGATCTATTTGACACCAGCGGCACGCTGGTTGCAGTACTCAACGAGGGAGGATTGACCGATAGCGCTGGTCGGGTTACAGGGCTGCGCCGTGCCCTTGTAGCGGATAGCTCCGCCACTATAGTTGGCGCACTCCTGGGCACGTCAACCACGACGTCAAGTATCGAGAGTGCGGCAGGGGTGCGGGCAGGTGGGCGGACTGGGCTTACGGCTCTGGTCGTGGCGGGGCTTTTCCTGGTCGCGCTTGTGTTCGCACCAGTGGCGACTGCGATTCCGGTTTACGCGACTGCCCCAGCGATCGTGTTCGTAGGGTGTGTCATGGCGCGTGCTCTCCGACACATAGAATGGGAAGATCTGACTGAGTGCGTCCCCGCCATCGTGACTGCAATCGCGATGCCTTTCACCTATTCGATTGCCACAGGGATCGGTCTTGGATTCATCTTCTATGCTCTCATTAAGGTGTTGGGCAGGCGCCGCCATGAGCTGAATTTGGCAGTAGTTACGGTGGCGGTGCTATTCGCGATCCGGTTTGTGGTCGGGTCACTTTAGTACTCAATGCGGTCTATCTTTTCCTGCCACTCCTTGAAGACCGCTAATGCCTGATCGCGCAGCAATTGATGGGAGGGGATTTGGCGTTTGGCTCGCGGCAGTTGCAATTCCTGATAAAAGAATTGGTCGTCGAAGCCGATATTTCTGGCGTCTTCAGCGGTATTGGCAAAATAAATTTTCTCGATTCTGGCCCAGTAGATGGCGGCGAGACACATGGGGCAGGGTTCGCAACTGGTGTAGATTTCGCATCCCGCGAGGTGGAAGGTGTCGAGCTTGAATGCCGCTTTTCTGATGGCCATGATCTCCGCATGGGCTGTGGGGTCTTTGCTGGAGATCACCTCATTATATCCCTCCGAAATAATTCTTCCATCCTTGACGATAACCGCACCGAATGGGCCGCCTTCTCCCGCTCTCATATGAATCTGGGAGAGTTCTATGGCTCTCCCCATGAATTCCTGCTGCATTCCAATATCTCCTTTTCCCTTGATATTTTGTTAAGGGACTTATATACAAAACAGCCGAGATTTAGCGAAGTGAGGTGAATTTTAAAGACAATAATACTTGCATAAATCATTGAAATTATTTATATTTATAGTATAATTGCATCTTGAATTGTATTTTGGAGTAAAGCAATGAGCGTCATGCACGTACAGCGAGGATATAAGTATCGTTTGTATCCGAATAAATATCAAAAACACATGTTAAATAAAACTTTTGGGTGCGTGCGGTATGTGTATAATCACGGTTTGGAGCAGAAAGAAAAATCATATAAAGAAGTGGGACGTAGTGTGAGTCACGGGGAATTGATGAAAGAATTGACAGCGATAAAAAAAGAGCCGGATAAGGGATGGTTGAATGAGGTATCTGCGGGAGCGTTACAAGAATCGTTACGTATTTTGAAGAATAGTTACGAGCGGTTTTTTAAGAAACAAAGTGGAAAGCCTCGTTTTAAGAGTAAGAGTAATAAGCAGAGTATCCGTTATGATCGGACGCGGTGTAAGGTGACGGAACGCGGTGTGAAGTTACAAAAGATAGATGGGGATATAAAGGTACGATTTCATAAGAGATTATCTGAAGCCTGTGAATTACGTAATATGACAGTAACGAAAGACAGTCTGGGAAGGTATTTTGTGAGTATTGGCGTCATAGAGCCGATTAAGCAACTGGATCCCATTGATACTAAAACCGGTATAGATTTAGGATTAACTCATCATACGGTATTGAGCAACGGTGAGAAGGTAGATAACCCACGCTTTTTTGATAAACACTTTAAGCAACTACGTAGAGCGCAACGTGCGTTGTCCCGTAGGAAGAAGGGATCGAAAAACAGGGAAAAAGCGCGACGAGAAGTAGCACGGATATATGCAAAGATTGCAGATAGTCGGAGATATTTTTTGCATAAGTTGTCAACGCGGCTGATACGCGAGAACCAAGCTATCGGTGTAGAGACATTACGTGTAAGAAATATGATGAAGAACCGACGACTTGCCCGCATGATCGGTGATGTGTCATGGTCGGAGTTTGTGCGCCTGTTGAAATACAAAGGCATGTGGTATGGACGAAGAGTAAGGAAACTCAATGCATACTATCCGAGTAGTAAGACCTGTTCAGTGTGTGGTCACGAACTCGACAACCTCCCATTGCATGTCCGAGAATGGGCGTGTCCCGTATGTGGCACCCACCATGACCGCGATGTGAATGCGGCAAGAAACATTCAGAAGAATACGGTTGGTATGACCGAAATTGACTTGTCTTCATCCGGAAGCCAAGTGAACGCCTGTGGAGTGAATGTAAGACCAGCCAGTATGGTGGCAAAACACGATGAAGCAGGAAATATACGAACAGCCTTGCCGGCCGTTTAGTATATAATTCCCTTTGTTAAACTAAAAGAAAAAATATAGAAAAAATGAAAAAGCGGCACTGAGAAATTCCCAGTGCCGTCTTTTTTCTATCTAAACTGAACGTGAGATGAGCATTTGTATCTACTTCACGTTCACGCAGGAGGCACCGCCATTGGTATTTGCCCCCGTCCTACCTCAGAGACATCCGTTTACTTTGTGATTTGGATCGTTGAGCAAACCGGCATGGTCGAGATTTGCATCGCCACCACCGGAAACCGCCGTGATGGTTCCTCCGTTCAGACGTAACGAGCTCTGGGCGACAGATATTCCGTCTCTATCTAAATCACTCCCGACAACACAGTACTCAAGGACAAGTCTCTCTGTGCCGTCTTTTTTTGTAAATGGACAGATTAAGAAGATAGCTTATGATTGGAATAGAAAGAAGAAAGTCGGCAACAAAGTGAAACAAGGAATAAAGCTTGTCAAGTGTTTTTTCTATTACAATAGACGTTTCATAACTCAAAAAATTTTCTTGATTTTGGATAATATGACTGAAGTTTGGACAATGGGAGACAATTTTACAAATCAGTTGACAGGTATTTATCATGCGGGTATTATCGAGTTGGATTTGGGCAAGCGCGCAGGTGCGTATTTAAATAATGGTGAAAGGAGTAGAAATGGATCTGAAAGCAGTATCTGATCAAATTGAAGGAAAGCTATCCGATCTCTTTAAGGAATTACACTCGGGCATATCCGAGCGCGAAGATTCCCGAGCCTTCGGTGCCATGATCGAAAAAAGGATTACTGATAACTGGGAGTGCATCTGCTCAGAACTTGGCTATACTGCTCTTGATCGGCCAGGCAGACGTACAATCTTTGATTTCGCCTTTCATGAGGCGGGCCTTCTTATTGGTATCGATGTTAAGACCAAGGATTTGGACTCGACCCGCTATTCTGATGGAGGTATCTGTGCTGTTGGAAACCTTCTCAAGTTTCTAGCCAATGACAATGGAGTCTTTCTGATAGCCGAGTTTGGACACAACAAGTCGTCAGAACGAAGCAATACGCGCGATATTGAATACATCCGTGTTGTACCTTTTAGTATGCTTCCTCAAGATGCCTACAGAATTGAGAATCTTGGTACTGGTCAGGTCCGTCTCAACTACACAGTCAATCAGGTTTGGGATGAAATCACTTGGGATCGGGATATCACGGAATTTTATGAGTTATTTATTGATCTTGCGATTCGGCATTACCAGAGGGTAAGTCGTGATGCCATGAACAGAATCGCATCACTAGAAGAGTTTAGGAACAATGGCTACAAATATTTTACATTCTCACGCCGTTGAAGTCGGACAGGTTTTTACTCCGATTAAATGGGCAGAATGGCTTATCGAGCGGTGGGGGATTTTCGATTCGTGGATTGATGGGGCTTCTATTTGTGACCCAACTGCGGGACAGGGCGCTTTCGCGCTCGCTCTGTTCCGTCTCGCCCGATCGAGAGGTGTTCCGGTGTCGCCAGAGCTTCTTTCGCGGCTGACTTTGATCGAGGTACGTCCATCGCATCTTCAGGCATTTCAACTTAAAGCGCGTCAGAAATTCGCGATTGATTTTCCTCCGTCTCAGCTTCTCGCTTTAGATGTGATTACAGATCCCCCGAATACCGATTACGATATCTTATTTGGCAACCCGCCGTGGGCAAATTTCACGGATTTATCCGATTCATATAAGGAGAGACTCAAACCTTATTTTTTAGCAGAAGGTCTGGTCCCCGATAAAAAACAGGTTCTTCTCGGTTCCTCTCGCACCGATATAGCGGCACTGGTGTTGAAAGTCGTACTGGGCAAGTTGCTGCGCAAGAATGGGATAGGATGTTTCTATCTCCCACTTTCTCTTTTCTCGGGCGGTGATGCCCACAAAGGGTTCAGGGACTATGTTGCCAATGATCGGAGATTTGCGGTAGATGAGGTCTGTGAATTTTCATCGACGAAAGTGTTTGAGGGGATAGGCACATCCTATTGCTGCGCCAGGTTTCGCATGGATGTGCCGCATAAATTCCCTGTCAGGTATTTCAGAGAGCGGGGAGGGGAGTGGATTGAACACCGTGCGGTTCCCCTAAAGGTCCCTGATGATCAGTGGCGCGTTCTTCAGCGCGGAGATACTACTGATCTCGGCGCCATCAAAGTCGAATTGTCTTCTGATCAGAAACCGCGCCAGGGCGTGAATACTTGCGGCGCGAATGCGATTTTCATGTTCGAGGAAAAGCCAACGCATCTGCCCGGGGAATTTCTCTTTCCGCTTGCGACAAAGGAGATCTGGAAGAATGGAGACGTGGCTCCACATAAATGGGTTTTGCTTCCGTATGATATAAATACAGGACGACCACTTTCGTGGGCCAGCATTGAGCAATATGCCGAACTGAGACAATATCTCATTGAGGTTAAAGAAAAACTGGAGAGTCGGAAAGGCACTTTAATCCGATCTGCTATTGCCAAAGGCGCCTGGTGGTCGTTGCTCGGCGTTGGCCCATATTCTTTTGCGCCCTATAAGGTTATATGGGAGGCTTATGGTAAGAGCGATTTTCATCCCATCATCTTGAGCAGTGAGAAGGGGCAAGTGTGGCAAGCAAACCAGGCCCTGCAAGCGTTTATTCCCTGTTGGAATGAGGCCGATGCCAGACGAATTTGTTCTGCACTTCAACATCCGGGTATTCCCGCTTTGTTGAGACAACTCAACGGAGAGGGGAAAAGCAACTGGGCGCAGCCGGGAAAGATCAGGAAGATTCTATCATTGGGAGAGCCAGAGGTTGATCAATTACTACTTTTCTCAGATAAGTGAAAGGAGTTACACAAAGGCACGGACGGTGTACAACTGCGACGCCTCACCAGCAGTTTCAAGACCACGGAGAAGGGGTAGATGAACTGACCGCGTATGTTGATATAGAGGAGATTTTTATGAAGAAAATAATCTGGGTCGCATTGCTGATAGTATTTGGTACTTTTGGATGGGGGCACGCGCAATTGCCCGATGCGCCCAATAAAGTGCGTCCCCTGATGGTTGGCGATGAAGTTCCCGCGCTGAGGCTCGCCGATGCGAATGGACGGGATTTTGATCTGGGCGCGCACAAAAAACCGACGATTTTGATTTTTTATCGGGGATACTGGTGACCGCATTGCCGACGGCAGTTGGGACAACTGCAAGAACTGAAGTCACAGTTGGATGGTTTGGGTTTTGAAATTATTGCTATTGCGCCCGATCCGCCTGAAAAATTGGCTGAGGTGCGCGATCGCGTGGGTCTCGATTTTGCGTTATTATCGGATGTGGAATTTGAGGCAGCAAAGGCTTATGGCGTTGCTTTTATGAATAATAGAAAGCGCTCTTTGCCCGTACCATCGGTCTTTGTGATTGCACCCAATCGCAAGATCCAATTTCAATATATTAATCCCAATTATCGCGAGCGCATTGACGACGATGTGCTCGTGACGATGGCAAGGGCAGTGGCGCGCGATTTTGAGATTGGAAGGTAAAAGAGCAGAGGCTATAGCGGTAGACGACATTCTCCGCGCTATGAAGATTGGATTTGAAACTCGACTATGCGCATTAGAAGAACGGGAAAATTTGTCATCTCCTTTCGAGGATCCCTTGCTCCCCTGGGCAACCGCGGTTTTCGCTACCTGATCTTGAGCAATATGCTCTGGTGGCAGGCCATGTGGATGGAAATGATTGTCGTGGGATGGCTCGTTTTTGAGATTACCCACTCTGCGTTTGACGTCGCACTGATTGGCTTTTACCGATCTATTCCCCTGTTGCTCATCGGTTTTATCGCCGGGCCATTGATCAATAGCGTTGGGCGCGTTCGCATCGTGATTTTCTCGCAATGGCTCAGCGTACTGGTTCTCGCAGCCATTATCCTGCTGCTCTGGACCAACCAACTGGCAGTCTGGCATCTCGCGATTGGCGCGGTGTTATTTGGCACCTCGTGGTCTCTTAACTGGACTGCTCGTCGCGCCCTGGTACCCGATCTGGTAAGCAAGCAGCGCACGGTTGAAGCGATGATGCTCGAAAGCTTTACCCAAAATATCGCTCGCATGATTGGTCCTTTTTTAAGCGGATATATTTACGCTTTATTTGGCGTATTGGACTGTTATATCACTATTTTTTTTATCTCCCTTATCTCATTCCTGATCATGCTGGGCGTCAAAGTGCCGCGTCATCCCGCGATTCTCAAAACTTCTCCGTGGACGCTGATGCGCGAAGGCTTGCAATACATACGCACCAGCCAGCCGATTATGGGGACGCTGCTCATTACTGTGATCATGAATTTTCTGGCGTTTCCCTACCAGACCATCCTGCCCATTTTTACACACGATATTCTTCACAAGGGGCCACTTGAATACGGTGTGCTGGGCGCGTGCAATGGTATTGGGGCGTTTTTTGGCCTTTACGCGGTCAGTGTGTTGCGCTCGCGCCTCAGTCGCGGTTGGATATTTTCCGCTGGATCGCTTTTCCAGTCCCTCGCGCTGTTTGTCTTTGCCTTTAGCACGTCCTGGGTTGGTGCGCTCACCCTGTTCGGCACGTCGATTGCCTTTCCACTCGCGATCTTTCTCCTCATACTTGCCGGCATTGGGCATGCATTTTTCAGTGTGATGCAAAGCTCGATTATGCTTATCGCTGCCCGCGATGACATGAGAGACCGCGCAATGGGTACACTCGTCCTCGCCATTGGCGCGGGACCACTTGGTAGCCTGCAAATTGGCAAACTCACCGAAGTCTATGGCGCGCCTATTGCCCTTGGCTTGCACACCAGTGTTGCCATGGTTACAACTGCACTGGTAACGGCTCTTTTGCCCGGGTTCCGAGCGCGTTTGGATGAGATAAAATAAAAGCCTCACAGAGAATTCTACGAGGCTTGCTCAAAAATGGGATGATTTGTACAGTAATAATTATTGCGGTTTTGGTTCCTGACTTGCCTCTGCCAAAGCTTCGGTGATTATTGCTTCACTGATACCGCGTTTTTTTAGGTTATTAACCAAAGCGGGTAGGATCTCCTGATCTAAGCGTTCAAGATCCACACGCAATCCCTGACCGACGTAAGCTCGAATGAGTGGTTGGTATCCGGAGAAGCCCAGCATTGGTGCAACTTGCTTTAGATCGTCAATGACATCTTCGGGAAACCGAATGGATACGGTGGTCATAGGACGGTTTTTCCTCAGGCGACTTTTTAATTTGTCAATTTTCATAGTCAAATCTTTCCCTTCGAGTTGCTTTACGGGCTGAAATGATCCGAATTTCATCATTTTGTATTTCAATGTGAACGACGAATAGTAAATTCCAGCGCGTATCCAGCC